>JAQCGH010000034.1 GCA_027620015.1 Cyanobacteriota bacterium | reverse complement strand
CAGCTTGGAAGGCTGAGGTTTTACCACTAAACTACGCCCGCAATGGTAGATGCGTACTAATTACGCACCCTGATGCTCTTATCTAGTTAAGTCAGCCCATTCATTATGGCCTGCCCACCCCAAACCCCAAGCCGCCGATGATTGCAGCTGAAGAGCCAAGCTTGGGAAAGGCAGCCCGGCGTCGACTGCTGTGGAGCTATGGCCTCGGCGACATCGGCACCGGCATGGCTGCCACCCAGCTGGGCTTCTACCTTTTCGTTTTTTACACCGGTGTGGCAGGGCTGCCGGCCTGGATGGCAGGTCTGGTGCTGATGGTGCTGAAGGTGTGGGACGGCATCAACGACCCTTTAGTGGGCTGGCTCAGCGACCACACCAAGCACCCGTGGGGCCCGCGCCTGCCCTGGATGGCTGGCAGCGCCCTTCCCCTAGGCCTGGCGCTGGTAGCGATGTGGTGGGTGCCTCCCGGGGGGGACTGGCAGAAGTTCGCAATTTTGGTGGTGATCCAGCTGGTGGCTATGGCGCTCTACACCTGCGTCAACCTGCCCTACTCGGCCCTGGTCTCCGAGCTCACCAGCTCCACCGAGCTGCGCACCCAGCTGAATGCCAGCCGCTTCAGCGGATCGATCCTGGCTGGCTTAGCAGGATTGGTGCTCGGGGCCCTCTTTGTGGGCCAGGGCGCGGAGGGCTACCTACGTATGGGCTTGGTGTCCGGACTAACCCTCACGGTTTTCACCCTGCTGTGCTGCTGGGGCTTAGCCCCTTTCGCCCGCAACTGCCAGCGTCCTACAGGCCACCCGGAACCGATCCGGCGCCAACTGCAACGCATCGCCGCCAACCCTCGCTTTCTCAAGGTGCTGGGGCTCTACCTGCTGCTCTGGTGTGCCCTGCAGCTGATGCAGCCGGTGTCGCTGATTTTCCTGGCCGTGGTGATGCAGCTGCCGGAGAGCTGGAGCACCTGGATCTTGATTCCCTTCCAGCTCAGTGCTCTGGCGGGGCTGCAGCTGTGGAGTCGGGTGGCAGGACGCCACGGCCGCGTATGCGCACTGCGCTGGGGCACCGGGCTGTGGATTGCCGGTTGCCTGGGAGCAAGCCTGCTGGTGCCCCTCGATGGCAGCACTGCACCACTTGGCAGCTTTAGTAATGGCATCTCCCTGGGCCTACTCGTACTCACGATCATGGTTACGGGCTTGGGGGCCTCCACCGCCTACCTAATCCCCTGGGCCCTTTTGCCCGACGCGATCGACGCCGACCCCGACAAACCAGCCGGGCTATACACCGCCTGGATGGTGGTTACTCAGAAATTGGGCATAGGTGTGGCCGTGTTTACCCTCGGTTATGGCCTTAGCCTCAGCGGCTACCAGGCCGCCCAGGGACTAGCCCAGCCGACTACAGCCCTCACCACCATCCGCCTTTGCATGGGCCTGATTCCCGCCGTGCTCATCGCCGCTGGCCTGCTGGTGATGCGACGCTGGCCGGAGAAAGGCCTGCACAACCAGCAATGAAGCGCCCCGCCTGGCTGACAACACCCCGCTGGCTGCGGCGTCTCGGAGCCAGCCTGCTGGTGGGCGGCCAGGCGGTGAGCGCTATCGCCAAGGGGCGCATCGGCTTCAACGACCTGATGGCTGAGCTGATGGAAGCAGGCCCCGGCAGCTTCCTGATCGTGCTGATCACGGCCCTGGCGGCGGGCACCGTGTTCAACATCCAGGTGGCAGCAGAACTCTCCAAACAGGGCGCCAGCGCCACGGTGGGTGGTCTATTGGCCCTGGGGCTGTCACGGGAGATCGCTCCTCTACTCACCGCTACCCTGCTCACCGGCAAAGTAGCCACGGCCTATGCGGCCCAGATAGGCACCATGAAGGTGACGGAGCAGATCGACGCGCTCACGATGCTGCGTACCGACCCCGTGGAATATCTGGTGGTTCCAAGGGTACTGGCCATGGTGATCATGTCGCCGGTGCAATGCCTGCTGTTCTTCTGGGTGGGAATCTGGTCGGGCCAAGTGAGCAGCACGCTGCTCTACAACATCCCCCCAGCGGTGTTCTGGAGCTCGGTTCGCACCTGGATGGAGCCAGACGATCTGCCCTCGATGCTGCTAAAAGCACTGATATTCGGGCTGCAGATCGCCGTGCTCGCCTGCGGCTGGGGACTCACCACCCGAGGTGGTCCTAAGGAAGTGGGCACCAGCACCACTGGCGCCGTGGTCATGATTCTTGTCACGGTCGCCCTGATGGACGCCCTGCTCACATTGCTGCTGTTCAGCTGATGACCTCCTCTGCTCCCGGCATTAGCGGCGTGCTGCTCGAACCCTCCTACGGCGTAGCCCTTGGAGTGATTGTCCTGGGCTTAGCAGCCCTAGTCCTAACTCCGTTGTGGGCTGGGGCTATTTGGCTCAGCCTGGTTTTAGGGGTGTTCGGTTTGTTTCTGCTGCTGCAAACCCGCCTGCTGCGTCTTGAATTTGGCAGCGATGCCCTGCTGGTGTGGCGTCAGCAAACCCTGCTGCGCCGCTTCCCATACCAGGAGTGGCTGAGCTGGACAATTTTTTGGCCGGGACTGCCAGTGCTGTTTTATTTCCGTGAACAGGGCAGTATCCACTTCCTACCAGTGCTCTTTGATGCAACCAGCCTGCGCCAGCAGCTGGAGAAGCACTTAAGCCAGCTCCCCACCGCAGCACCTACTGATTCCCCACGCGATGTCTGAGGACCCCAGCCAAGCTTCACCAGCCCCCTGGCAGCAGCTGGCCCTAACGGAGCTGCAGCAACAACGCACAGGCCTGCTTGAGGAGATTTGCCAGCTGGAAGCTCGCCGTGGCCAGATCCAAAAGGAGATCGAAGCGAGCTTTGCCGGTCAGGCCGATGGAGTGGCCAGGCGGCTCAAGGGCTTCCAGGACTACCTGGTGGGAGCACTACAGGATCTAGCTGTGGCCGCCGAGCAAGTGGAGCTGGTGCCCCAGCAGGTGCTGATGCAGCCCTCCCCCCTCGACCAGATAAGCGGTGCCGCCGCCAGCCAACCCCTAGCGGCGGTGGCGGCGGCGGGGCTGTTCGCCCCTGACGAAGTCCTGATCCGCGAACGCCTAGCTGGCTTTGGCGGCCAGCCCGACTTCTACGCCGATCCCTGGCAGCTGCGCCGCACCCTCGATCCCAGCGGGGCGGCCCTGCTCGCAGACTGGTTCCTGGGCCAGGGCGGCCGGGGCGCCCAGCCAAGCTGTGGCAGCCGTAGCCGCAATGCCCTAGTAGCCGCTGCCGCCATCGCCATCCTCGGGGAGCTCTATGGCGAGCGCTTTCAAACCTTAGTGCTGGCCAGCCAACCGGAGCGCCTGGGGGAATGGCGCCGCGGCCTGCAGGACTGCCTGGGTCTTGCTCGGGAGGATTTCGGGCCCAGCAGTGGCATCGTGCTGTTTGAGCGTGCCGATGCGCTAGTGGAGCGGGCCGACCACCTCGAAGAGCGGGGCGAGCTGCCCTTCATCGTGGTGGATGCGAGCGAGCCGGTGCTCGAGATCCCGATCCTGCAGTTTCCGCTCTGGCTGGTTTTCGCAGCCGGGCCAGGCGAACTCACGGCCGACGAAACCTACTAAACCCAGCCAGCATGACCATGCCTGCAGCCGTGACCCTGATCAACCTGGCCGTGCTGATCAGCGGCTACCTGCTCGGCTCAATCCCCAGCGGCTTCCTGGCGGGACGCTGGCTGGCTGACCTCGACATTCGCCGCGAAGGCTCCGGTTCCACCGGTGCCACAAACGTGCTGCGGGTGGTCGGCAAGGGGCCGGCGCTAGCGGTCTTCCTTGTAGATGTTCTCAAAGGTGCAGCTGCAGTGCTGCTGGCCAAGACCCTGCTCGATCCCTATGGCGTAGGCGTAGTGCTGGCTGGCCTGGCAGCGCTGGCCGGCCACATCTGGCCTGTGTGGCTGGGCTGGAAGGGTGGCAAAGCGGTGGCAACCGGCCTGGGCATGTTGCTAGGGCTCACCTGGCCGGTGGGGCTGGCCTGCTTCGGCATCTTCTTGGCCGTGCTGAGCCTCAGCCGCATCGTTTCCCTATCCAGCGTCGTGGCGGCGCTAGCCCTGCCACTACTGATGCTGGGCTGGTTTGCTGACCAGGGGTTGGGACTGCGCTGGCCATACCTGGGCCTGGCCCTACTAACCACCGTGCTGGTGCTGTGGCGCCACCGCAGCAACATCAAACGGCTGTTAGCCGGCAGCGAACCTCGTTTAGGGCCCCCCAAGGACTGACCGAGACTCCCAAAAGCCCCTCAAGCCAGCTCGCGGCTGCGCTGGGCCGCCGCCAGCACGGCCTCGATAAGGGCCGAGCGCAAGCCAGCCTTCTCCAGCTGCCGCAGGCCGGCAATGGTGGTGCCACCTGGGGAGCTCACCATGTCCTTCAGCTCGCCGGGATGGAGATCGCGCTCCTCCAGCAGGGCGGCGCTGCCAGCCAGCGTGCGGTGGGCCAGCCGCTGGGCTAGCAAGCGCGGCAAGCCCGCCGCCACGGCGCCATCGGCCAGGGCTTCGGCCACCACCGCCACAAAGGCGGGCCCAGATGAGGTGAGCGCCAGAAAGGCATCCAGCTGAGCTTCAGGCAGCTCGTGCACCTCACCCACCTGGGCGAAGAGCTGCTGAACCCAGCTGCGCTGGTCTGGGGTCACATCGGCGGCAAAGGCCAGACCCGTGAGCCCCGCCCGCACCAGGGCCGGGGTGTTAGGCACGGCGCGCACACACTGCCAGCCAGGGAACAGACCCTGCAGCCGCGTCAGAGTGACCCCGGCAAGCACGGAGATCAGCAGCCCACCGGAACCCCCAACCGCCGCCGGTGCCACGGCCTCGAGCTGCTGGGGCTTGACCGCCAGCAAAACTACCGGTGCAGACCAGGCTGCGGCGGGATCGGTAGTTACTGCCAAGCCTTGGCTTTGGGACAGGCGATCGGCCGATGCTTCGTGGGCAACCACGGCCCGCACACCCTCACGCTGCACCAGACCTGCTTCAAGCAGGGGAAACAGCAAAGCCTGAGCCATATGGCCCAGGCCCACTACGCCGAAGGTTGGCGTCACAGCCGGCCTAAATGGCGGCGTCCTGGCGGCCCCAGGCCGGGCTCGGGGCCGCGTCCTGCTGGGGCTCATTGATCTCCCGGCTCACAATCGTGGGCGAAGAGGCCTCGTCGCTGGCGGCGGTGGTCACCGTGACGCAGCTTGGGGCAAACAGAAAAATGCTTTCGCCCACTCGTTCCTGGTGGCCGTCGATAGCGAAGGTGCCCCCTGCCACAAAATCCACCGCCCGCTGGGCCTGATCCGGCTCCATCATCGTGAGGTTGAGAATCACAGTTTTGCGCTCACGTAGGGCCTGAATGGCGCGAGGCATCTCATCGAAGCTGCGCGGCTCCATCAGAGTCACCTCGGCAACAGCCGTGGACAAGCCAGGCATACCGATCACGTTGGTGCCAGCAAAGGGATCATCAGCCCCAAAATCGGAGCTCAGGGCTAAGGAGCTAGAGCGGCTGATATAGCTCGGCTCGGGCTGCTCGCCACCGTCGTAATCGAGCTCATCGTCATACTCGCCATCGAGATAGTCGTCTCCAGAGACAACGGCACGCAGGCGGGAAAACAACGACACGAACTAAACCTCACTAGATGCCTTCCACATGAATAGCGTCCCACACCAATCGCGGCAAGGGTTTCAAACGGAGATCGGCACTTTCTGGAGGAATTATTTGATTTGTCGCGGCCCAAACAGGCCACTACCAATCCGCACCCAGGTGCTGCCAGCCGCAGCAGCCTCGGGCCAGTCGCCACTCATGCCCATTGAGCACTCCGGCAGGCCCAGCTGCCTCGCCAGGGCGTTGCACTCGCTAAACAAAGCCCGGCGCTCGGCCTCCCCCTGGCCCAGCGGGGCCAGGGTCATCAAGCCCAGGGGCTGCAGGGGGGCAAGGCTGGCTATCTCAAGCCAGTGCTGGCAAATCTCAGCGGGCTCAAAGCCGGTCTTGGCGGGATCAGGGCGAAATTTCACCTGAAAAAACACCACCGGCTGGCGCTGCTCCTCGGCGGCGATGCGGGCCAGACGTCTAGCTAACTCAAGGCTGTCGAGGGAGTGGATCGTGCCGAAATGGCGCACCACACCCCGGGCCTTATTGGCCTGCAGACGACCGATGAAATGCCAGTCAAGTGGAGCCAGATCCGACAGCTCTGCCTGCTTGAGAACCGCCTCCTGCAGGCGACTTTCACCGAAGCTGCGCTGGCCAGCTGCCACCGCTTCGCGGATCCGATCAGCGGGTTGGCCCTTGCTCACCGCCAGCAGCCGGCAGCCTGAAGGCAGCTCTGCCTGGAGGGCGGCCAGTCGCCCGGCCAAGGATTCAGATGAAGGTCTGGTCAAACAACTGACGCCAGTGGGCTTGGGCCTCGGGACCATCGCGACGGGAGCGCACCAAATTTTGCTCGGCCAAGTGGCGTGCATCCATCAGGGGCAACACCTCAAAAGTGGCGCCACGGGGCTGCAGCGTGACGACGAAAAAAATGCGCTGGGCGTAGAGCGTTGCGAACAGATCACGGCCATCAGACACCGCCGCCACCCGATAGAGCATCCCGAAGGTGGGATGGTTGAGATAACGCTCCGGACTCACAAATGCGCTGCTCGTCAATGCGCCGCTCACCAAGGCCGTTGTACCTAGTTATTAAAGGTCACCGACTTTCCAACGCAGCAAAAGCATCAGCACTAACAATCCCGCCGCCGTGGCGTTGAGCAGTCCCAAGCCACGCCCCATAACTGCTGGCCGCAGCAGCTGGTCCGGCGGCAGCCAGACCCCGCCGCGGGCCAGCAGCGCCTCAGCTCCCTGCTCGGCGCGCAGTAAAACGTTTGCTAGCAGCCGCTCTCCCAGGGCCAGCACCAAAGCCAAGCCCCCCTTCCAGCCCAGCCTTTTGAAATTCACCGCCCTGGTTGCAATTGATCGCAACAGGTTTTGAAGCTCCTCCTGCACCAGGGGGAGAAAGCGCAGGGCTAGCAGCAGGGTGAAGCCGAGCCGCTCCATCGGCAAGCCCAGTCGGGCCAGGGGCGCCAGCAGCCAACTGATCGCCCACACCAGCTGCTCGGGGGAAGTGCTGAGCAGCAGCAGGTTGGCGCTGTGCACCAGGGTGAATAGCAGCGTGGCGCCGTTGAGGCCCAGCTCAGCTGAACGGCGGGTCACCACAAGAGGGCCAGCGCGCAGCAGCACCCAGGGGGTGCCTAAGCGCTCTGGCAGTGGGCTACCAGGGGGGCCAGGCTCGAGCCGCAACTCCGCCGGCGGCCGCTGCAGAGCTGCCGGTACCGCCGTGCCCGTAGGCAGCAGGGCCGCCAGGGCACCCACCAATAGGGCCAGGCCCAGTAGCAGCGGCAAGCTGCGGCGCCAAAGTCGCCAGCGGAGCCCGCTTGCGGCAGTGATCAGCAGCAACAAGCCCACCAGGCTGAGACGCCATAGCGGTCCTGCCAGGATCGGAGTTACCAAAAAAATTAGGCTCCAGGCCAACTTCAGGCGTGGATCAAGCCGACGCAACCAGCTGCCACCTGTAGCCGCCTCCGCCGGATCCGGGGCGGCAAATTGGCCGATGGGGATCTGGCGTAAAAAATCCACCTAAACGCAGGTCCTAGCGCCCACGAGTCTGGCTGCGGGCCAGTTCCTTCTCAGCATCGCGCTGCTGCTTACCACGCCAGAACAGCTTGATCGGCGTGCCTTCAAAGCCCAGACCCTCGCGGATCTGACGCTCCACATAGCGGCGATAGGTTTCACCGAAAAGCCTCGGCTCATTAACAAACAACGTGAAGCTGGGGGGTCGCACTGCCACCTGGGTGCCGTAGTAGAGGCGGCCCTGGCGGCCACCGCGGCTGGTGGGCGGAGTGCGCCAGCTGAGCGCCTCGGCGAGCACCTCGTTCACCACGGAGGTGGTGACGCGGCGGCGATGCTGCTCCACCGCAAGCATCGCTAGGGGGAAGATCGCCTGCACCCGCTGACCACTGAGGGCCGAGGTGAACAGCATCGGCGCCCAGTCGAGGAAATAAAGCTTGGCGCGGAGCTCCTTCTCCATCGCCGGCATGGTGTGGCTGTCTTTTTCGATGGCGTCCCACTTATTCACCACGACCACGCAGGCGCGGCCGTCCTCTTCGATGCGGCCGGCCAGGCGCTGGTCTTGCTCGGTGACGCCATCAAGGGCGTCAATCACCAGCACACACACATCTGAGCGCTCGATCGCCTTAAAGCTGCGACTGATGCCGAAGTATTCAGGGCCGTAGCTCACCGAACGGCGGCGGCGGATGCCGGCCGTATCGAGCAGCTTCCAGGTTTTGCCCTCCCGCTCGATCGTGGTGTCAATCGTGTCGCGGGTGGTGCCACGAATCGGGCTGACGATCGCCCGGTTTTCACCGCACACCGCATTGAGCAGGCTGGATTTGCCTACGTTTGGCCTACCAATAATTGCCAGCTGGATCGGCTCATCGCCCTCCTCTTCTTGGGTAGGGGGCAGATAACTCACCACCTTGTCGAGCAGGTCGCCGGTGCCAGCGCCATGAATCGCCGAAATCGGGAAAGGCTCGCCCAAACCCAGGCCCCAAAACTCGGCCGCCATGGCCAGGCCAGCGTCTGGCGACTCGCACTTATTCACCGCGAGCATGGTGGGAACGCCCTGGCCCCGCAGCCACTCGGCAATTGACTGGTCGGCGGCGGTGCAACCCAGCTGACCGTCCACAACCACCAGGGCCACGGCCGCCTCAGCCAGAGCCAGGTTTGCCTGCTCGCGGATCTCAGGCAGGAATTCGCTGTCGTCGTCAAACACCAAACCACCGGTGTCGACCACTCGAAAGGTGCGATCGGCCCAGTAGCCCTCCTGATAAGTGCGATCCCGCGTCACGCCGGGCGTGTCGTGCACGATCGCTTCGCGGCTGCGGCAAAGCCGGTTCACCAAGGTGGATTTACCCACGTTGGGGCGACCGATGATGGCAATGACCGGTAAGGCCAAGAGAGTTATTCCTACGTCTGTCCTGGCTTGACCCTACAGAGAGACCCAAACCCCAGCCATCAGCAGATGGGCAGGTCGCCCGCATGCCCCAACACCGGATTGGCCGGCACCGCCAGCAGCTGGGGCAACGGCCCGCTTTCCAGTAGGGCTTCATCGCGGAGGGCCAGGTAGGCAAGCAGCCAATTCACAGCGGTGGCGCGGCGGGTGCGGCGCGGGTAGAGCTCGCCGATCGTGTAGCCCGCAAAACCCAACTGCTCCTTCAGTAGCTGCTTGTGCTCTTTTGCAATTGAGCGGGTGAGGGCCACCGAAGGAGGCCGCTCGGCGATGAACTGGGGCTCGATCGGGAAGGACTCCCGCCACTCAACCTCCGCAGCTGGGCCCGCGCTCCAGGTGCCGTAGCCATCGGGCGCATATCCCAGGCGCGGCCAGATCAGCTCACACACGAAGCGATCGCTGAGGCGATCCGCCAAAACCGCTTCCAGCAACGTGCGGCTCAGGGGGTAGGGAATTGGCGTGGCGGCGGCCTGAGCAAAAGCCATCGGCCTAGAGCATCACAATCGGATCACCATGATTACCGCTTTCCCCCTGCAGCTCTCTGGCAACGGCACACCCCGAGCCCTGCGCTGCCGCGTGCTGCAGTCGCCGCTGGCCGGGGTGAGCGATCGGATCTTCCGGGCGCTGGTCCGGCGCTGGGCCCCCGATGCCCTTCTGTTCACCGAAATGGTGAACGCCACCAGCCTGGAACTGGGCTTCGGGTTGCAGAAGGTCGAGGAGCTGGGCAGCGAGGCCGGCCCGATCGGCGTGCAGCTGTTTGATTACCGGCCCGCCGCCATGGCAGAGGCGGCCAAGCGTGCCGAAGCCGCCGGCGCCTTCTTGATCGATATCAACATGGGATGCCCGGTGAAGAAAATTGCCAAGAAAGGCGGCGGTAGCGGCCTAATACGCGATCCCGAGTTGGCAACCCGCCTCGTGGAAGCGGTGGCCGCATCCGTGGCTCTCCCCGTGACGGTGAAAACGCGATTGGGCTGGTGCGATGGCAGCGATGCGGTGAGCTGGTGCCAGCGGCTCGAAAATGCCGGCGCCCAGCTGCTCACCCTGCACGGCCGCAGCCGCGAACAGGGTTTCAAGGGTCAGGCCGACTGGGCCGCCATCGCTGCGGTGAAGCGTTCCCTGGCTATCCCGGTGATCGCTAATGGCGATGTCAATAGTCCGGCAGCTGCCCGGCGCTGCCTGGCTCAGACGGGCGCGGACGGGGTGATGGTGGGCCGGGGAAGCATGGGATCCCCCTGGCTGGTGGGCCAGATCGATGCGGAGCTCAGCGGCAGGCCCGTCCCGGCTACCCCTGGCGCCCTAGAGCGCCTCGCTCTGGCGGCGGAGCAGCTGCAGGCCCTGGTGGCGGCCAAGGGCGACCACGGCCTGCTGATCGCCCGCAAGCACATGGGGTGGACCTGCCAAGGCTTCGCCGGCGCCTCTCAATTGCGCCATGCCCTGATGCGGGCGCCCACCCCCGGCGCAGCCCTGGAGCTGTTGCTGCGAGCGGAGGCAACTTTTCAGGGCAGCACCTCTGGCCAGCTCTGGCGAATAAGCAGTAGCGAAAAGTAGGGCTGTTCATCGGCGGGCACCTCGAGCGCCGGCGCCACTAGCTGGTCGGGCCAGCCCACCCGCTGGGCAAACAGGGCCCCTACCAGCAAGTTGCGCTGCGCCAGCAGAGGCCGCACCCAGGCCCAGCGGTGGCCAAGCTTGAGAAGAGCCAGCACTGTGGCCGCTGCCGCCGCCTCAGCCAGCAGCGCTTCGAGCTGGGCGGGATCGTCGGGGGTGGGGCGAATCAACAGGGCGTCCTGCTGCAGGGCAAGCGGCCAGCGGCCAGCAGCGGCGGCGGCGGCCACCGCCGTGATGCCGGGGATCACCGCCACCGGACAGGTGGGGTGGCGCTCCGCCAGGGCCAACAGGGCGTAGGAGGCGCTGGCATACAAGGACGTGTCCCCCGCGCATAGCAACACCACGGCCTGGCCAGAAGCCACTTCTGCGGCCAAAACAGCAGCAGCGGCATGCCAGGCCTGGCGGCGCGGCTCCGCCTCGCTAACCATCGGGAACAGCAGCGGTAGGCGCCGTTGCTCGGGGCCCATCCAAGGGGCAGCGATCTGGGCCGCCATTCCCTCCGCCTCGAGCCTGGCCACGGGGTAGGCGACTACCGCCGCGGCCCTAATTGCCCGCACCGCCGCCACGGTGAGCAGCTGCGAATCACCGGGGCCAACCCCTACCAGGGTGAGGCCTGCCACGGGCGCCAGGGCTCCCGGAAATTCTGCCGAAAACACAACGGGCCTGCTGCTGCAGCCTTTCTAGGGTGGGAGGAGACCGTGCTCAGGCCCTATGACTCTTCTGCAGGTATTTGGCACCGGCCCAGCCTCATCAGCAACACCAAACCTCAGCAGCAGTGATCCGGCCTCAATCGCTGCCACCCTGGCGCCATTGGGTATTGGCTTTGAGCGCTGGCAAGTCCAGGGAGGCTTGGCCCCGGATGCCGATCCCGCTGGGATCCTGACCATCTATGCCGGCGAAATAGCGCGGGTGCAGGCCGACGGTTCCTACCCCACGGTGGATGCGATTCGCCTCACTCCAGACCATCCCAACCGCCATGCCCTGCGCCAGAAGTTTCTGGCTGAGCACACCCACAGCGAAGACGAGGTGCGTTTTTTCGTAGAGGGCCGCGGCCTTTTCTGCCTGCACATTGGCGATGAGGTGCTGCAGCTGCTCTGCGAAGCGGGCGATTGGATTTCCGTGCCCGCTGGCACGAAGCACTGGTTTGACATGGGACCAGAACCCCATTTCTGCGCCCTGCGCTTCTTCGACAACCCCGCAGGGTGGGTAGCTGATTTTACGGGCGACCAAATTGCCGAGCGCTATCCCCGCCTCGACGGATTAGGAACTTAGAGCTTGGCTTAAAATTGAGAACCAAAAGCCTTAAAAACTTCTCACGAAACAACTTTTTAAGCCAGCTATCTCTCCCCTAATAAGCCCTAGAAGAACATTGACTCCGCCAGTCTGATCACTCAAGTTGACGATTATCTCAATGACTAGGTTGTTCACGAATTTGCCAACCTCCGCGATTCTTAAACTCGCAAACATCCAGTGCGCCTGGCTCGTTACTCCCGTCTAAGCGCCAAGGAGTCAGCTCACCAGCTCAACCCCCACCGAGTGCATCCGCAGCCGCTGAGAATCGCTCAACTCCCCGCTCAGCGCCTGGGTTTCGGCCAGTGCTAGCTGCTCCAAGCGAGCCGTAGTGGCTTCCCTCCCGTAGCGGGCTTCCGCCAAACACCAGTAGAGGCCGAAATGGCGCGCTTCGCTGGCCAGCAGCTCGCCGTATAGCGCCCGCAGCTCGACATCAGGACTACTAGCTGCCAACAGAGCCATGCGCTCATGGCTGCGGGCCTCAATCAAGCCAGCCACCAACAAAGAATCGAGCATGCGCTCGGGTTCGCCCTTGCGCACTTGGGCCGTGAGGGCCGAGCCGTAGGCCGGGGCTTGCAGGGGGCGCAGGGCTGCGCCGCGACCTTTAAGCAGCTGCAGCACCTGCTCGAAGTGCTCCAACTCCTCCCGCGCCAGAGGGCTAAGGACGGTCGCCAAGCCAACCTCGCTTGGGTATCGGAACATCAGCTGCAGGGCTACGCCTGCAGCCTTGCGCTCGCAGTGGGCGTGGTCGATCAAAAGCAGCTCAGGCTGGGCAATCGCCTGCTCCAACCAGGCGGAGTTGGTGGGGACCGCCAGCCACTTCACCCGGGCCATCAATTCTGGGCTCGCAGGTGGGCCACCAGCCCCTCTAGCGCGAGGGTGTAACTGAGCGGCCCAAAGCCACAGATCACTCCCAGCGCCTTATCGGCCAGGGTGGAGTGATGCCGAAATGGCTCGCGGGCGTGGGTGTTGCTCAAGTGCAATTCCACGAAGGGAATCGCCACCCCCAGCAGGGCATCGCGCAGGGCAATTGAGCTGTGGGTGTAAGCACCGGCATTGATCAAAATGCCATCTACTTTGCCGCGGCCCTCGTGGATGCGATCCACCAGGGCGCCTTCGTGGTTGCTCTGAAAGCAGCTGATCGTCGCCCCCAAGGCCTGGGCGCGACTCTTCAGCTCAGCGTTGACCTGATCAAGACTCTGGCTGCCATAAACGCCCGGCTCGCGGGTGCCAAGAAGGTTGAGATTGGGACCGTGGAGAGCGAGCAGCTGCATGGAGAAGGTCGGCTGGTAAGTTCTTCGGGTGTGGTTCGGGTCGGTGCCCGAGTGGTTAATGGGGGCGGACTGTAAATCCGCTGGCTCTGCCTACGTTGGTTCAAATCCAACCCGGCCCACCTTCCACATGCCCTTGTAGCTCAGTGGTAGAGCACTCCCTTGGTAAGGGAGAGGTCACGAGTTCAAATCTCGTCAAGGGCTTACAAAATGAGGGGCTGGCACCGCTCCTCAAGCAAGATTGGACCATCGGCTTCACCTGGGTGACCCTCCGCTGCCTGATCGTGGAAGACCAGGTCATGCTCCTGCAGCTACTCTGCAAAATGCTGCAGGGGTGCCGGCTTTGAAGCCTGTCGCAAACTCCGCCCAGATTCCCTGATCCTCGATCTGGCCCTCCACCTACGAAACGCTCCGGGAGTATGAGCAAGTGCCCGAGCTGGCCTGGCTCTGAGCAGCAGCAGTCGATGCCAAGGCTTGTCAGTCTGGGAATAGCTGTTGTTGCCTATGACCCCTAACCCACTTTTGACCACCCCGATTGCCGCCATGCGGGCCCCGGTGACCGCGGGCCTAAGCCGCAGCCTTGCTTGGCGGCTGGAGCAGCTCGATCGTCTAGATGGGCTGCTGCGCGACCACGAGGGGGAGGTGCTCGAGGCCCTGGCCGCCGACCTGGGCAAACCGCCCCTGGAGGCCAACTTCGAACTGGTGGGGGTGCGCAAAGAATTGGCCCACACCCGCCGGCAGCTGAAGGGCTGGATGGGGCCAAGGCCTGTCGGCCTCGATCTGATTCTGCGGCCCGGCCAGGCCTGGATACAGGCCGAGCCCCTGGGCTGCGTGCTGATCATCGGGCCCTGGAACTACCCCTTTGAGCTCTGCCTCCATCCCCTGGTGAGCGCCCTCGCGGCCGGCAATACGGCCGTGGTCAAGCCCTCAGAGCAGGCGCCCCACACCGCGGAGCTGCTGGACCGCTCCATCCGCCAGGCCTTCCCCACCGAGGTGGTGCAGGTGGTTACGGGTGATGGGGCCGTGGCCGCCGAGCTGCTTGAGGAACGGTTCGACCACATCTTCTTCACCGGCGGGGGCCGGGTGGGGCGGTTGGTGCTGGCCGCAGCAGCCCGCCACCTCACCCCGGTAACCCTGGAGCTGGGGGGCAAGAGCCCGGCGATCGTGCTGGCCGACGCCGACATCGCCACCACGGCACGGCGGCTGGCCTGGGGCAAAGGGCTCAATGCCGGCCAAACCTGCATCGCCCCCGACCACCTGCTGGTGCAAAGCCAGGCGCGCGCGGCCCTGGTGACGGCCATCGCCGCCGAATGGGTTCGCTTCTACGGCACCGATCCCCTGGCCAGCGAGGATCTGGGCTGCATCGTCAACGACGCCCAGTTCAGCCGGCTCGAAGAGCTGCTGGCGGGAGCCCGCAGCCGGGGCCAGGTGCTGGCGGGCGGACGCAGCGACCCTACCCGGCGGCGCATCGAACCCACCCTGGTGGCGGTGGAGAGCGGCGACGATCCGCTGATGCAGGCGGAGCTGTTCGGTCCAATCCTGCCGGTGCTCAGCGTGGCCAACCTGGAGGCAGCCCTAGCCGAGGTGCGCAGCAGGCCCAAGCCCCTGGCCCTCTACCTCTTCAGCCACGACCGCTCCGCCCAGCAGCGCACACTCAGCACCACCAGCTCCGGCAGCCTGTGCTTCAACGATGTGGTGCTGCAGGCAGGTGCGGCAGCCCTGCCCTTCGGCGGCGTAGGGGAAAGCGGCATGGGCAGCTATCACGGCCGGGCGGGCTTCCTCACCTTTTCCCACCAGCGCACGGTGTTGCGACGGCACTTCTGGCTCGAGCTGCCCTTCCGATACCCCCCCTATGCGGGGAAACAGGCCCTGGTGAAGTGGTTGCTGGGCTGATCCAGGCCTGGCCGATCAGCAGCTTTGATGCACCGATCGTCCAACGGCACTGGATCGGCCTAGGCAGGCCCCTTAACGTTCGGGGAGCTATGTGTAGTGTTCATGCGTAGATACCTCGTCGCCCTGGCCCTAGCGATGGTGTTGCCGTTGCCTGGTCTGACGGACGTGGTGGTCAAACCAGGCGAAACCCTCTCGGAGATCGCCGAGCGCAATGGGGTCAGCCTGACCCAGCTGATGCAGGCCAACGGCATTACCAACCCAAACCTGGTGGTGGCCGGCCAGAAGCTGGTGCTGCCAGGAGCCCGCCGGGCCGGTTCGGGGGGCGCCAGCGTCACGGTGCGCCCAGGCGACACCCTCTCGACCATCGCCGCAGCCAATGGCGTCAGCCTCACCCGTCTGATGCAGGCCAACGGCATCTCCAATCCAAACCTGGTAATCACCGGGCAACGGCTTGTCATTCCCGGCGCCCGCAACACCGCTGCCGCCCCGGCCCCCAAGCCCCTGCCCACCGCCAGATACACGGTGAAAAGTGGGGAAACGCTCTCGGAAATCGCCAATCGCTTCGGCACCAGCACCGAACGGCTGATTCAGCTCAACCGGATCAGCAACCCCAATCTGGTGTTTGCCGGCACCCAACTGGCCATCCCAGGGCGGCCGACCCCCGCGGTTGCCCCAGCCATGGGCCCTGCGCCGCGCAACACGAAGGAACATGTGGTGCGCAGTGGTGAGAACCTCTCCACCATCGCTGACAAATACGGGGTTCCCGTGGAGCGACTGATTGCAATTAACAGGATCGACAACCCCGACCTGGTGATCTCCGGCACCCGCCTGAAACTGCAGGCTCCCCCCCCGGTAACTGCCAAGCCAAAAGCCAAGCCAACCCCCAAACCGGTGGCGCAGGCCAAACCAACCCCCAAGCCGGTGGCTCAGGCAAAACCAACCGCCAAACCGGTGGCCCAGGCCAAGCCCACAGAAAAACTGCCCCCCAAGCCAGCGGTCACGGTCACACCCGGCCCCAAACCCGTCGCCAAGGAATCTTCCTCGCCGGCCACCACCACCACAACCACCACAACTGCTAGTTCCCCCACCAAGCCATCACCAGCTCAGCCAGTGGCCCAAGCCCAACCCGCCAGCGCTGCCACTACTGCTGCAACTACTGCTGCCAAGCCCCCTGCCAAAGCCAAACCGGTGATCGAGGCCAAACCGGTGGCTGAGGCCAAACCGGTGATCGTGGCCAAGCCAGTGGCTGAGACCAAGCCAGTGATCGAGGCCAAGCCAGTGCCTGAGAAGGCCCTGGTCAGCGTCAAACCGGCCGCAGCCAAAATTGCAACGGCCACCGCTGCTCCGAGCAAAGTCGCCGCCAGCAAGCCCAAGGGACCCGACTGGCGCAGCTACGGGCCCCTCCAGGTGGACTGGGCCAACTGGCAACCCATGGGCGGCAGCTTTGTGGCTCCGACCCTCAACGGGGAGGGCAAACCCGTCTATCTGGCTGTCAATTGCGGGGCCCGCAAGCTCAATGCCACCAGCCAATCCGGCCAGTGGAAGAGCTGGGATTCACCCCAAACCGACTTCGAGAAACAGCTGATCACCGACATCTGCAAGGCCCGATCCAGCTAGGTCAGGCGGCCCAATGCAGCGGCCACGGCTGGCGTCGATAGCGTCGGCCCGATGCCTGCAGGTAGAGGCGCTGGGCGCCGTCGTTGCTCTCGCTGAGCAATTCCTCCTGCACAAGCCGCCGCAACAGCCAGCCCCACTGGGCCTCCTGCCGGGGCCTGAGCTCGATCGGGGCGGCGGCGGCCAGCTCCTCGGCCAGGCTGCGCAGATCTCGCCCCTTACGGGCCTCCAGCGCTTCCAGCGCCATGGCCACCTCCGTTGCCCAATCCCGCTGCTCCAGGGAGCCCTGGCAGTTGTCACAGCGGCCACAGACTGCCGCCAGCTCACCGATGGCCAGCAGCAGCGCCTGCTCCCGGCAACCCTCGCCCTCCGCCACCGCCTCCATCCGCCGCAGCTGCTGCTGGGCCAACTCCGAGCGCTGCTGATCCTGCTGGGGTGGCGGCGTACCCACCCCCCGAATCGCCCAGCCCAAGCTGGTGCGATCGGCCGGGTCGTAGAGCACCAGACAACGGGCCGGCAAGCCATCGCGCCCCGCCCGCCCCGATTCCTGCAAATAGCCCTCGGCGCTGGCCGGCAGATCGAGATGCAGCACGAGCCCCACATCCGGGCGGTCCACACCCATGCCGAAGGCCACCGTTGCCACCAGCACCGGCGAGGGCTGGAGCTGAAAGTGCTCCAGGGCCAGCAGGCGACTTTCCGGATCCATCCCAGCGTGATACGCGATCGCCTCCACCCCGGCTGCCGTCAACCTGGCGGCCCACTGCTCCACCGTGCGCCGGGTTCGGCCGTAGATCAGCACAGCCCCGCGGCTCGCCCCTATCGCTGCCAATACCAAGGGCAGGGCCTCCTCAGGCCGGCGCTGCATGCCATAGACAAGATTGGTGCGGCGAGCTGAGCGCACCTGGATCAAGGGCCGCCGCAGCTGCAGCAGGCGAATGATGTCGGCTCGCACCTGGGGTGCGGCGGTGGCGGTGAGGGCCACCAGGGGCACGCCCGGGCACTGGGCGCGCAACTGGCCCAGGCGGCGATAGTCAGGGCGGAAGTCATGCCCCCAGGCACTGATGCAGTGGGCCTCATCCACCGCCAAAGCCACCAGCTGGCCGCTGTCGAGCACGTCGTCCAGCAGCTGGCGGGTGGCCTCCGCCTGGAGCCGTTCAGGCGCCAGATAGAGCAGGCGCAAGCGATTGTCCCGCAGGCGCTCCAACAGGCCTCGCCGCTCCTGCAAGGAGAGTCCCCCATGCAGGCAAGCCGCTGGGATGCCGCGTCGCTGCAGCTGGGCCACCTGGTCTTGCATCAGGGCAACCAGGGGCGAAATCACCAGCACCAACCCCTGGCGTACCAACGCCGGCAACTGATAACAAAGCGACTTGCCGCCACCGGTGGGCAATACGGCCAGACAGTCCTGACCTTTCAACAGGGCCTCCACCACCGGGCGCTGCCCCGGCCGAAAGGCCGACCAACCAAAATGGCGACTCAGGGCCTGCTCCAGCAGATCCGGCTCGGGAATGGACCTACCTGTAGCGCCCCCCGACCCTAGCGGCCACCAGATGCGGGGTCAGGGGTGAACTGCGGTGGGTCCAACTGCTCGGGGGATTCCTCCACCAGTTGCAACCGCACCCGCTTGCCACCGGCCAACTCCCCCAGCGAAACCCGCAGGGTGCTGCCGCTGAGCGACTGAAGGGCCGTGAGCAACTCCCGCAGGTGGGGGGTACTGCTGCCGCTCTCCAGCCAAAGACGCTCCTGCAGCCCACCAAGCCGGCGCCAACTGGTGTGCAATTTCAAAACGGCACTTTCCAGCGCCTGGGCCTGGCCGACCGCATCGGCCAGCAGGCCCAGGGCGTCGAGCCGCTGGGCTTCCTGCAGGGCCTTGTCGAAATCCAGCTGCCCCTGCTGGAAGGCCCGCACCGCCAGGCCAGCTTCCGCTGCCTTGCTGAGCCAGCGGGCCGTGCTGGTGACATCCTTCACCCGCTCGAGCTCGGGCTCCTCCCGCAGCACCCGACGCAGCTCCTCCTGCTGCCCTTCGGGCAGCTTGGCCAACTCCTTCACCAGGGGAGCCACTGCCCTGGGCGGCAGGAGATTGTCGGCCGTGCGCTGGCGGATCTCCTCGGGCAAAAGCGGACTGGTGGCGGCGGTGAACTCATCGCTGAGGCGCCGCACCTGTTTGCGGGTGATCTCCTGGCCCCCATTGGCCGCCTCGGCAATCATCAGCTGGACCTCCGGATCGGCCTGGGCGGTTTCCAGAAAGGCCCGCTTCGAAAAATTGTTGACACTGGCCTCCTCCAGCAACCCCTCCCCAACCAGACCGTCGGCCGATTCCGCCAGCTGGATCAGGGTGTAAGCCCGCGTTTTGCTGATCTCCTGCTCCCGCAACCACTGCAGAAAACCGGTGCCGCGCCCCTCGCCGCCACGCTTTTCCCGATCCCGCACAGCCCGCAGGATGCGGCCGCGCCAGATCTCGGTCTGCAGGTCGAATCGATCGCAGACTGCCCAGGCCTCCTCAAGGCGGGCCAGAAACTCGATCGTGCTGATCGAGTCGCTTTCGGGATCGGGCAGCTCCAGGCTGAGCATCGGGCGCGCTGCTGAGGAGCTGATCGTGCCACGGGCCCGGATGGCCCCAGCAAGGGCGACGAATCGTGACGCCGGTAAATGAACCCCCCGCCGCCGCGGCTATCTTCCCTCTGGTAGCCACCCGATCTACAAGCGCAGCGATGGCCATTTCCCGCGGCGACAAAGTGCGCATCAGGCGCCCTGAGTCTTACTGGTTCAATGAAGTCGGCACCGTCGCTTCGATCGACACCTCCGGCATCCGCTACCCCGTGGTAGTTCGCTTTGACAAGGTGAATTACAACGGTTTCAGCGGCTCCGAGGGCGGCATTAACACCAACAACTTCGCCGAAGCGGAACTCGACAAGGCCTGAGCTGGGCGAGCTTCTTCAGCCCATCCAGCCTGCGCCGATGCCGGAACTGCCTGAAGTCGAAACTGTCCGCCGAGGACTCGAGCAGCAGACCCAGGGATTCGCGATCGATCAGGTGGAGGTGCTCAGGGCACGGGCGATAGCCAGTCCGTCCACGCCCACAGCTTTCGCCGCCGGGCTCATCGGCACCACGGTGGGGGCCTGGCAACGGCGGGGGAAATACCTGATGGGCCAACTGAGCCGAGATGGCCTGGGCGCCGGAACCTGGGGCGTACACCTGCGCATGACTGGTCAGTTTCTCTGGCTCCAGGAGCCCAGGCCAGCCTGTGCCCACACCAGGGTGCAGCTGTTCAACGCTGCCGGCCAGGAATTGCGTTTCATCGACACCCGCAGCTTCGGCCAGATGTGGTGGGTACCGCCTGGAGAACCGCTCGAGGGCGTGATCACGGGCCTGCGCAGGTTGGGACCAGAACCCTTCAGCGATACCTTCAGCGCGGCCTACCTGCGCCAGAGGTTGCAGGGCTCCAGTCGGCCGATTAAGAACGCCCTGCTCGACCAAGCGGTGGTGGCGGGGGTGGGCAATATTTACGCGGATGAATCCCTCTTTGCAGCGGGGATCAGACCCACTACCCCCAGCGGACGGCTGAACGGCAAACAGCTCGAAAGCCTGCGTCAGGCCCTGGTGGAGGTGCTGGAAACCAGCATCGGCGCGGGCGGCACCACCTTCAGCGACTTCCGCGACCTCAGCGGCACCAACGGCAACTACGGGGGAGTGGCCTGGGTGTATCGGCGGGGGGGCGAACCCTGCCGCCGCTGCCACACCCCGATCCGCCGCGACAAGCTTGGCGGCCGCAGCACCCACTGGTGCCCCAACTGCCAGCATTGAGGCAGTCGAAGTTGCCCGTGACCGTTCCCTCTCCCAGCAGCGCCAAGCTGGCGAAGCAGCTGGGCGCCGCCATGGCCGCCATCCACCGCCGGGGGTGGTGTGAGGGAACCGGTGGCAATTTCAGCTGCGTGCTGCAACGGCAGCCCTTGCAGTTGTTGATGGCCCCCAGTGGGGTCGACAAAGGCTCCGTCTCGCCGGAACAGCTGATCGTGGTGGACGAGCGGGGCAAGGTGCTGCGGGGCAGCGGCCGCGCCAGTGCCGAAACTGAATTGCACCTTGCCTTGGTCCAAACCTGCGGGGCCGGCGCGGTCTTGCACACCCACTCCCAGGCCGGCACCCTCCTCTCCCAGTACTACGCCCCCCACGGCACCGGGGTGGGCCAGCTCAGCCTGCAAGACCTGGAAATGCTCAAAGGGCTGGAGGGGATCAGCAGTCACACCACCAGAGTGGCTATCCCCGTACTGGACAACGACCAGGATCTGCGTCGCCTGCGCTCAGCTGCAGAGCCCCACCTGGGGGCCGCCCCCTACGGCCTGCTGATCGCGGGCCACGGGCTCTACGCCTGGGGGAAGGATCTGGGAACGGCACGCCGCCACCTGGAGATTTTGGAATTCCTGCTGGAACAGCACTGGCGCCAACTGCTGCTGCAGACATTGGCGCCGCGCACTCCACGCCTGCAGCGACACGGTTTGCGCTGGGTATTGCTGGACATTGAGGGAACCACCTGCCCGGTGAGCTTTGTGGCCGGGGAGCTATTTCCCTATGCGGCCGAGCAAATGGGAGCCCTGCTGTTGGCCCGGCAAGGCGATCCTGAGGTCCAGGCCCTGGTGGCCGCAGTGGATACGGCCTGGGAGCAGGACCCGGATCCTCAGGCCCAGGCCCTGCGCCAGAGGGATCCAGCCGATGTCCTGACATACCTGCAGTGGCTGATTAGGGAAGACCGCAAAATGACACCCCTGAAGGAATTGCAGGGGTTGGTCTGGGAGCAGGGCTACCGCAGCGGAGCGTTGCGGGGTCCCCTATTTGGCGATGTGCCAGCAGCCCTGCGGCGCTGGAGCAGCGCTGGTCTACAGCTGGCGGTCTACTCATCGGGCTCTGTTACTGCCCAACAGCTGATCTATGGCTACAGCAATGCTGGCGATCTTCGCCCCCTTTTCAGCGGGTGGTTCGACACACGCAGCGGTCCGAAGCAG
>JAQCGH010000002.1 GCA_027620015.1 Cyanobacteriota bacterium | reverse complement strand
AATTACGGGGGCCGAGCCGAGCTGGTGCGCGCTGCCCAGCGGCTGGCCCAGCGCTGCGTGGCTGGGGAACTAGACCCTGCTGCAATCGACGAGCAGCATCTCTCCGCCGAGCTGCACACCGCCGGTGAGTGCGATCCGGATCTGCTGATCCGCACCAGTGGTGAGAGACGCATTAGTAACTTCTTGCTTTGGCAGCTGGCCTACGCCGAAATCCACATCACCGATGTGCTTTGGCCCGATTTCAATCAGGCGGCCCTGCTGGATGCCCTGCTCGACTACCAAGGCCGCCAGCGCCGCTTTGGTGGTGTCGAACCCTGCTGAACTCGCCTTGATCACGCGTCACGACTGGTCCCGTTCTGAAATTCAGGCGCTGCTGGAGCAGCCGCTAATGGAGTTGCTTTGGCAGGCCCAGCAGGTGCACCGCGCCGTTAACCCCGGCTATCACGTGCAGCTGGCCTCTCTGCTCAGTGTCAAAACCGGCGGCTGCGAAGAGGACTGCGCCTACTGTCCCCAATCGCTGCACAACAGCAGTGATGTGGCGGGCCGGCCGGAGCTAGAAGTTGAACCGGTGCTGGAGCGGGCCCGGGCCGCCAAACAAGCCGGCGCCCATCGCTTCTGCATGGGCTGGGCCTGGCGTGAAATCCGCGATGGCGCGCCCTTTGAGGCGATGCTCCAAATGGTGCGTGGCGTGCGTGAGCTGGGTCTGGAGGCCTGTGTAACCGCCGGCATGCTGAGCGATTCCCAGGCAGAGCGTTTAGCTGAAGCAGGCCTTACCGCCTACAACCACAATCTCGACACCAGCCCCGAGCACTACGACCAGATCATCACCACCCGTACTTATCAGGAACGGCTGGAGACCTTGGCCCGGGTGCGGAGCTCCGGCATCACCCTCTGTTGTGGCGGCATCATCGGCATGGGCGAAACCGTCGCCGACCGGGCCGGGCTGCTGCAGGTGTTAGCCAATCTTGACCCCCATCCGGAGAGCGTGCCGATCAATGCCTTGGTGGCGGTGGAGGGCACACCTTTAGAAGGCTTGCCGCCGGTTGACCCTCTAGAGCTTGTGCGGATGGTGGCCACAGCCCGGATCCTGATGCCCCAGGCGCGGGTGCGGCTCAGTGCCGGCCGCGAACAGCTGGGTAGGGAGGCGCAGATTCTTTGCTTGCTGGCTGGTGCCGATTCAATTTTTTATGGCGACACCCTGCTCACTACTTCTAATCCTGCGGTGGAAGACGACAGGAAGCTTTTGGCCGCCGCGGGCGTGCAGGTGGGCGGATGAGTGTGCTGGTGGCGGCGTTTTATCGCTTCGCTGCCTTAGAAGGCCTGCCAGGCTTGCAGCGCGAGCTGGTCGACCTTGCGGCAGCAGAGGGGGTAAGCGGCACGATCCTGCTGGCCGCTGAGGGGGTAAACGGCACGATTGCCGGAGCAGACTCCTGTGTGCAGGTGCTGCTGGACCGGCTGCGACAGGTGGCAGGCCTGGAGCGGTTGGAAGCCAAGTTCAGTCGCTCGGAGATTCAGGCTTTTCACCGGCTCAAAGTGCGGCTCAAGCGCGAAATCGTCACCATGGGCGAGCCCCAGGTGATTCCCTATTTGGCCTCTGAGGTGGGCACCCACGTGCCTCCTGGGCGGTGGGATGCCCTGATTGCAGACCCAGGCACCCTGGTGATTGACACCCGCAACGCCTACGAGGTGGCGATCGGCAGCTTTGAGGGTGCAATTGATCCGGGCACCGCCACTTTTCAAGAGTTTCCCAAGTGGGTGGAGCAGGTGCTCAGGCCGCTGGTGGCGCAGCGCCAGCCCCAGGCAATTGCGATGTTCTGCACTGGGGGCATCCGCTGCGAGAAGGCCACGGCCTACCTGCAGCAGCAGGGCTTTGCCGGGGTGCACCACCTTGAGGGTGGCATCCTGCGCTACCTAGAGGAGATCCCAGAGCCGCTAAGTAGCTGGCGCGGCGAGTGTTTCGTGTTTGACAAACGAGTAGCCGTAAACCACCAGCTCGAGCCTGGTGAGCACAGCATTTGCTATGCCTGCGGTCTGCCGCTTTCTCCGGCCGATCGTCAGCTGGCTAGCTACGTGGCTGGGGTGAGCTGCCGCCACTGCCTCGAGCGCTTCAGCGACGCTGATCGGCAGCGTTTCGCCGAGCGTCAGCGTCAGATGGAGCGGGCCCGTCAGCGGGGTGAGTGCCACCTTGGTGCGCGCCCCGTTGGCTGATCACCAGCCAATTTTGTACAGCTTTCGCCGCTGCCCTTACGCGATAAGGGCGCGGCTGGCCTTGGCTGCCGCGGGACTTCAGCCTGGCCATGATCTGGAGTTGCGCGAGGTGAGCCTTAAGGCCAAAGCGCCGGAGCTGCTCGAGGCCTCCGCCAAGGGCACGGTGCCAGTGCTTGTGCTGGGGGCTCAGGTGTTGGATGAAAGCTTGGCGATCATGCGCTGGGCCTTAGAACGCCGCGATCCCCTTGCTTGGTTGGAGGGCTGGAGCCCAGCCCAGCTAGCCGATATGGATTCACTTATTGCCGCCAACGACGGCCCGTTCAAGCGGTATCTCAATCGTTTTAAATATCCAAATAGGTACCCGGGCGAGCTAGCCAGCACCAACCGGCTTGCTGGCATCACGATCCTGCGCCGTTTGAACGAGCAACTGGAGGCCGGAGGCTGGCTGCTGGGCGGACGCCCTTCCCTAGCCGATTGGGCCCTGCTGCCCTTCGTGCGCCAGTTCCGCCTGGTAGATCCTGTGGGCTTTGACGCTGAGCCGCGGCTAGGGACGGTCCAATCCTGGCTGGGTCGGTTTTTGGCTTCGCCGGAGCTGGCGGCGGTGCAGGACTCTCCCTGGGCGGCGCGGGCCCCGTGGCGCTCACCTGGCTTGCTGTATCACTTGGCGCTGCGGCTTGAGTGGCAGGCGGCCCGGAGGGCTGGCACCTATCGACGTTCCACTCGCGGGTTGGCTTTGGAAACGGTGGGCTTCATCCACCTCAGCTCAGCTCATCAGGTTCCTGCCACCGCTAGCCGCTTTTATGCCGATCTGCCTGCCGCTGAAGTGGTGTTGCTTACGGTCGATCCCCAGCGCCTGGCCGATGCCGGTTTGGAGGTGCGTTTTGAGCCGGCTGCCCCGCAAGCTGGCAGCACGAGCGGGGAGTTGTTCCCCCATCTATATGGAGCTCTGCCCCTGGAGGCGGTGCGACTGGCGGAGACGTGGCGGCCATGACCTGCCCCCTGCCAGTGCCGAGCTTGGCAAAGCTGGAGGCTGAAGCCAGTCGGCTTGGCCTGTTGCTGCGCCTGCAGGTGGGCCGGCCAGTTGGGTTGGCCTGGAGCCTCAGGCTGGGGGTGGCGCGGAGGGATGGGGAGAGGCTGGTGCTGCTGGGTGAGATCAAAGGCTGGGCCCTGCCTGCGGCCGCTGGCCTACGGCTCGACACGATGCGGGTGCAGGGAGACAAGGTTGCGGCGGTTGGTCCGCTTATCTGGGCAGCAACCTCTGCCTGGGCCCTGGAAGCTACCCCCTGCCGCCAGGCAACGATCCTGGCGATCCGCGACAGCAATGACCAGCACCGCCGTCTGGTGCGCTACTTCCGGCAGCTGGGCTTCAGCCCCCTGCGCGGGCTCGATGCTGGTGTTGCTGATCTGGCGCCCCGGCTGGTCTGGGGCGGCGCCGGCCTTTTGATGAGAGCTGATTGCACCGAGGTTTTGAATCGCAGTGCAAGGCGGCTGGGGTTGGTTTGATCAGCAGCTCACCACCGTTGAGGGCAGAGTCCACGAAGGTTTCGAGCACCGGTGCACTGACGAACCCTGGATTGAGGGAGATACCCCAGCCTTGATGCTGATGGGTCGTGCTCTGCGTGGGGTCGTGTCGCGTCGCTCAAATGCTTCCCTGCTCCAGATGTGGCTTGCGTCTGTCTTAAAGCGGCGTTGGGGTAAGGATGCCGGCACCGCGGTCTCCAGGCTCAGCAACAATGCCTGTCTGGGTCGAGGTAGGGGGGCGAATGGGTTTTGATCCCCGCCAATGGCGCCCCTCTGCCACCTCACCTCCGGTTACGGCCAATCTCGAGGAGTTGCTGGCTGAAAACGAGAGCCTCCGACGAGAGGTGTGGGCTCTAAGGCAGCAGTTGGACCAGAACGCTTGGGCGCCTCAGCACGCCTGGTCCCCCAATCGGCGCAGCAGCCGAGTCACCTCTGCCGCTTCCCACGGGATCACCACGGCGCGGCTGGAGCGCTGGGGAGGCGCCATGTCGTCCCATCCCCGCTGGCAGGAGCTGCGCTTGGGTCCTCCCGCTGGTTTGCGGGGGTTGGTGGAGGAGCTGCGGAGTCAGTGGTGGGATTCGCGACTCGATCTGGAACAGGAGCTAAACCGCCGTTGCCCGGGCCTTGGCTCTGAGCTGATTGAGGGCTTGCGGGGACCCCACTGCCGCTGGCGTTGGGCTGTGCGGGCGGCCTTCGCGCTCTATGGTCCACGCGCTCCGGAGTGGCTGGAGGAAGCCCCAATGCGGGTGGTGGAGGAGTTGCTGCGGCGCAGCCAAGGCAGCTCTGGCAAAACCTCCAGCGCAGCTGATCCTCGCCAGCAAGCCTTAAAAATATTGGGCTTGGCGTCCGGTGCCAGCCCTGCCGAGATCCGTCGGGCGTTCCGGCGACTGGCTAAAAACCACCACCCCGATTTAGGTGGAGAGGTGACAGCCTTCCTGAGGCTTGATGCGGCTTATCGACTGCTGGTTGGTTGAGGAGCTGCGTGATAACTGCTACGCACCAGCGGCCCGCTGCGCACTTGCTTAAAACCAAGATCGCGGGCTATGTATCCCAGCTGCTCAAATTCTTCCGGGGTCCAATAGCGAGCAACCGGAATGTGGGCCAAGGATGGGCGCAGGTATTGGCCCAGGGTGAGGCGCTGGCAATCGACTGATCGCAGATCGGCCATCGTCTGCAGCACCTCGGCTTCAGTTTCGCCCAGCCCCAGCATCAGGCCGCTCTTGGTGGGGATAGCCGGGGCCAGCTCACGGGCTGCGGTTAATAATCCCAGGGAACGGCGGTAGGTGGCGCCGCGGCGCACCTCCCCTTGCAGGCGCTCCACCGTTTCAAGGTTGTGGTTGAAGCACACTGGTGAAGCTGCCAGCACGGTGACCAGCCGCTGGCGCTGGGCCGCCAATCCCTCTGCTTCACTTCCCTGGCCGCCCCAGAAGTCGGGGGTGAGCACCTCGATCGCCACGGCAGGGCTGCGGAGGCGGATGGCGGTCATGGTTGCGGTGAATAGGCCGGCACCATGGTCGGCTAAATCGTCGCGGGCCACGGCAGTGAGCACCACATAGGAGAGGCCCAATACCGCCACCGCCTCGGCCACCCGTTCAGCTTCGGCGCTATCGAGGGGCATCGGCGCCTGGCCCTTCTCCACTTGGCAGAAGGCGCAGCTGCGGGTGCAGATCGAGCCACCCAGCAGGAAGGTGGCCGTGCCAGCGGCGTAGCACTCGGCTCGGTTGGGGCAGCGGCCCTCCTCGCAAATGGTGTGCAGTTTTTGTTGCTTCACAAGCCCCTGCATCTGCTCTAGGGCTGAGGCGTTGCCCACCGGACGCCGCAGCCACTCGGGCAGCCGTTCTGCCGGGGCGATGGCGCTGTAGCGGGACTTGCTGGTCATGGCAGGGCTACTCCATCTGGCGTCTGCCTTCAAAAGCCCTTGCCAGGGTGACCTCATCGGCGTATTCCAGCTCGCTGCCAACAGGTAAGCCGTAGGCGATGCGGCTCACGGTGGTTAATGATTTGAGCAGCCGGGCCAAATAGAGGCTGGTGGTATCCCCTTCCACACTCGGAGTCAGGGCCAGGATCACCTCGGTGATTGACTCCTTGTCGACCCGGTTTACAAGAGGCTGGATCTGCAGCAGCTCGGGGCCGATGCCATCCATTGGTGAAATCAAGCCGCAGAGCACGTGGTAGTGCCCCTTGAACTCCCGGGTGCGCTCCATCGCCAGCAGGTCGCGCGAATCGGCCACAACACAAAGTTGACCGTTACCACGCTCTTCGTTGCGGCAGATTTCACAGATTGGCTCGGCGGAGAGGTGGAAGCAGCGCTGGCATTGACCCACCTGGCTGCGGGCTGCAAGCAGGGCGTCTGCGAAGTTGCGGACCTGCTCCTCGGGCTGGCGCAAAAGGTGCAGGGCAAGCCGCTGGGCACTGCGGGGCCCAATACCAGGTAAGCGCTCGAACTGGTCGATCAGCTTGGCCAGGGGGCGGGTAAAGCCGCTCAGCAGTCCGCCGCAATTAATCAGAATTTAGGCAGCCTGCTTGATCAATTGGGGTTAATGGCACCGCAATCGGGGCTAGCCCTATCAAGTTCACTACCGTCTAAGGCAATGCGCAACAGCTAAGGATCCGTCCAGAGGGCTTAAGAACCGCTAGCAGTGACGAAGCTGCCGCCTCTTATTCAGGGATTATCAGCGTTGAGATGCTGAAGATCAAAAGTGCACGCTGACGCCTGGGGGCTCGGCTGCCCAGCAGAATGGCGCCACGCAACGCGCCTTGAGCCATGGCTGGTTTTTGCAATCGGGCTGTACTTCGCACCTTGATGCCTCGTCTGGTTGCCTTGGTGCTGGCGGGGTTGCTGGTTGCCTGCAGTGCGGCAGCAGCAGGGCTTAATGGTTTCCAGAGTCCTGATGGGCGCTATGCCTTTCTCTATCCCACCGGTTGGACGCGGGTGCAGGTGAGTGGCGGCCCCCAGGTGGTGTTTCACGATCTGATCAACAGTGACGAAACCCTGAGCCTGGTGATCTCGGAGGTGAATCCCACCAACGACTTGGAAAAACTTGGTAGCGCCGTGGCGGTCGGTGAGCAGCTGCGCCGCACCGTGATTGCTCCCGAGGGCAGTGGCCGCCAGGCTGAGCTGGTGGAGGCTTCAGAGCGCCAGGAAGGCCCCCGCACCTTCTACGACCTCGAATACGCCGTGCACCTAGAAGACCGTGATCGCCATGAGTTGGCCACCGTGGTGCTCGATCGCGGCCGGCTTTACACGTTTGCGGCAAGCACAAACGAGATCCGTTGGACCAAGGTCAAGGACATGTTCCATCAAGTCGTCACCTCCTTCACCCTGCTGGTGTGAAGGCTTCTGCCCCTGCCGATGTGGTGATAGTTGGAGCAGGGGTGGCTGGGGGGCTGTTGGCCTTGGCGTTGCGAGAGTTAGGGGCGACGGTGACTGTCGTCGATGCGCCTCCTGGCAATGGTCTGTGCACAGCTTCAGAGCTTAGTTACGGCGCCCTGCCTGGATGGCCCCTGGCTCCAACTCCTTTAGCTCGCTTGGCAGCCGGGGCCTCTAAGCGCTGGCGGCTGTTGCAGGAACGTCATGGTGACCTGGGCTGGCGGCCTTGCCGTTTGCGTTTGCATGGTGCGGCCGCCGGTTGGCGGCCGCTTAGTGCCTTCTGGCCGCTGCCTTTTGCTCAGGTGGATTCCGCAGTGTTGGCGGCGCGCTTGCCGCTGGTACTGGCGGCAGCCGGAGTGACCCGCCTGATTGCCAAGGTGGAGAGTCTGGATTTCCAGTCAGCCTCAGGTTGGCTCCTGTGCCTTGGTGATGGCACCATTTTCTCCGCTGACCAGCTAGTGCTGGCGGCGGGCGCCCAGTGCCGCCAGCTCTGGCCACTGCTGCCTCAGCGCTTGCGCAGCAGCTGGGCTGCTGCGCTGGAACTGGCCTCCTTTCCGCTGCAGCTGGGCGGCCCCGCAGCCTGGCTTCCTGTAAGTTTTGGCAGGGTAGGCCTGGAGCGGCGCGCCGTTGGGCTGTGCCAGCCGGAGTGGCTGGTAGATGGTGGTTTGGTGCCCAGGGCTGAAGGGTCGCTGCTTGGCCAGCACACCCTGGTGAACCCAGGCCTGGAGCTGGGCTTAGTTCCGCCGTCTCCGGAGGTGGAGAGGCAGCTGCGTCAAGGACTAGCAGCGCAAGCGTGGGGAAAGCCCTTGGCCCAGTTGCCGGGCAGTTTGCGCCAGGCGGCCGTGGCCTTTTGCAGTGAGGGATTGCCCCTGGTGGGTCCACTGGCAGATGCACCTGGCATGTGGATGTTTACTGGCTTTAGTGCGGGCTTTAGCCAGGTGCCGGTGTTGGCGCCCCTTCTGGCCCAAGCCCTGGCTTTGGAAGGCGCGCCAGCAGCAGCGGCAACGCGGCGCCTGCACAAGCTGGGCCTGGGCCTACCGGGGTAAGCAAAACCTAATAGGTGCCTTTCACTGATTCAGTCTTGTTGCCATGGCTAAGGCCCTAGACACCGTGCCGGCGATGCGGATTTCACCCGTGCGGCTTCCCCGTCATCGACGACAACGGCAGTAGATCAGAAGAGGAAGCGAAAGATGCCCTCGTCGCGGCTTTCCGCTTCGTTGGATCTGCCCAGACCAGGCTGGGGCCATTCCGCCTCCCAGTAGCTGATGCCATTCCGATAGAAGGGCCGACCGCCCAGGCGTTTTGCCTCCAGCTGGGTCGAACCCATGGCAGTGATCAGCCCACCAAGCTCCATTGGGCCGAGATCGGTCTTCAGATTCTTACCGGCTGCCGCAAGCAGAATCGGTAGACGAACCAGATGCTCTGGCCTGCTGAGTTTGCGGAACAGGGCCTGTAGGGCAAGTTGCTGTCGTTCCAGCCGGCCGATGTCGCCCATTTCATCGTAGCGAAAACGCAGAAAGCCCTCTAGAGCTTGGCCTTTGAGGTTTTGCAGGCCAGGTTGTAGGTCGATGTAGAGGCCCTGACTGTTGTCGGTATAAGCCATCCGTTTCGGTACGTTCACATCGATGCCCCCGAGCGCATCGGCCATGCGCCGAATCGCTGAAAGGTTCACCACAAGGTGGTGGGTGATCGGTCGCCCCAACTTGCGGGCCAATTCCCGTTTGAGTAGATCGGTGCCCCCCAAGCTGTAGAGAGCGTTGATTTTGTGGGGACCGTAGCCTTCGGCTTCGATGTAGGTGTCCCGAGGTACTTGGGTGATCCTGGTGATGCCCCCATCAACTCTCAGGCTGGCGATCACATCGGTGTTGCTTCCTCCCACGTCGGTTCCGAGCAGCAGGATGTCTTGCTTGGTGATGCCGCTCCAGGCTGCGAACGGATTGGTGATGGAGTTACTTGCACCAGAGGCGTTGTCGCTAAGCAGCTCGGAGAGAGGTCCCGCCAGTAAAAGTCCTCCGCCCAGGCCTACCCCGATCGCTAAGAGCACGGCACCGCTCTTATTCCGCTTGCGGGGACGCTTGGCCGGAGAGTTTCTCATCCCCTAAAAGCTATTGCATTAAACAAACCTTTCATGAATTGGTGCAGGCCGTTGCGCATAGAGGCCAGGCTCGCACGAGTTGATGAAGACGTTGACGCAAGCCTGCAGGAGGTGCCAGGACGAATAGCAGAGAAGTTACTCGCCTGCACCGCTTGACTTCCGAGCTGCGCCGCCGCCATCTAAACGCTTGGAGCGGTTTTGCGGCAGCGGGCCTGCATGGACGACCAATTAAAAGAACTGGAGCTTCCTTGGCCGGGTTGAAGCTGATGGTTTTGTTGACGTGAATCATGGGGTCCATTCACTCGACCTCTTGAAGGTCGTCGCGTTCGGCTTAGAACGAAAGATTGCCAATCAAGATTGTGATTATTTAAACCAATTCTGGAAGTTATTCCCTCAGGGCCGCGGCTCTTAATCCTATTAGTTGGAAACAAGAGTGCCAAAAGGCAGGCCTTACCTTTTAAATCACGACTATTAATACTGGGCGGCTTGGCAGCCAGCTAGCGCTTGAGTGGTGTTTCATGGAGAACCGTAAAGCGGTTCTGAAGAGACTCTGAGATTCAGCCTGTGATCCCGAATGCTGTCCCAATGTCAGCAAACTCTGATCAATGCAGTCTCATGATCACAGCCCCCGTGCCTTGGAGTCTCGCCTGGCGTGAGGATGGCGAGCTTGCCGCGCAGGATCGTTTTGACCTTTTGCAGAGCCTGGTTGCTTGCGAAACTGCAGAAATTCAGGCGACTTTGATCGCCGCCGTGGAACGGTTGTCGATTGCTGATTTGACCAGCCTTAGCGTGGGAGACGTGACAAGTATTTGCGCTTAATGCGGCGCTCTTGGCTTACTCACGGAGCGCTGCTCCAAGGTCCGCCCGCAAGCTTCATTAGCCTCCTCTACATCGCTCCCATTTGCAACTCGATCACCAACGCAGGCGCAGGTGCGCTCTAGCTGGGCGGCGGGGGCAACTTTGCCCTCCCTGTGCAGGTCTGATTGGTAAGCAGATAGGCAGAAAGCTTTCACTACCTCGGCAACGCTTATGGAGCGGCTGGCGGGTGCGATGAACATCAGCCCCAGCAAAAGCAGTCCACTAAGGACCGGGCGCGGGGAGCTGGGATTCATGGAGCAAAAGGGCTGAAGCCCGAGGCGTTTACCCCTGGAACCTGGAAAGTTGCAAGGGTTTATTCATCACCCGAAGTTGGCGCAGACCTTGAAAAACATCCTCAGGCATGCCCTTGGGTAGGTCCACGGTGCTGTGGGTGTCGAAGATCTGGATACGGCCGATGGATCGCCCGTTCAGACCTGCCTCATTGGCAATGGCACCCACAATGTTGCCGGGCTTGATTCGGTCGCGCCAGCCCAGTTCCACCCGGAAACGCTCCATGTGATCTTCTGGTGGTCCCACGGGGCGCTCTCCCCTGGGAGCTCCACGGCCCACATCACGGCTAACCTCCCGACCTATTTCCCTGCTCCGTCCCCTGTCCCGGCCGAAGTCGCGGCCGCCGTCCCTACCGCCATCGCGGCCTCCATCGCGGCCAGGACCATTCTGACGCACTTGCTGGAAGTTCTCTTCCCCCTGCAACAGCAGGGGTTTCCCCGCCAGGCTTAGCTCTAGCGCCGCCAGGGCTAGCTGCTCAGGGGTGGAACCCTGCTCCTGACTTACACGTTGCAGAATTTCGCTGAGCAGGGCCCGTTCCTGCTCGCTGCTGGCAGGGGTTTGCAGACAATTAGTGAGCTTGGTGCGCATCCGGTCAAGCCGGTTTTGGTTGATGGTGGCATTGCTTGGCACATCCATCTCTTCGATCGGCTTGCCCACAGCCCGCTCCATGCCGCCCAGGAAACGGCGCTCCCTCGGGGTGAGAAACAGTATTGCGTCTCCGCTGCGGCCAGCTCTACCGGTGCGGCCAATCCGGTGCACGTAGGCCTCCGAATCGAAGGGAATGTCGTAGTTAATCACCAGGCTGATGCGATCCACATCGAGACCGCGGGCAGCCACATCGGTGGCAACTAATACATCAACCTGACCACTCTTGAGCCGCTCGATGGTGCGCTCGCGTTGGGCTTGGGGCACGTCGCCGTTTAGTACGGCAACGTCGTAACCATGTTGCTCAAGCGATTCGGCCACGGTGAGCGTTATTGCCTTAGTGCGGGCAAATATGATCACCCCCTCACTGGTTTCTGCCTCCAATACTCGCTCCAGGGCTGCTTGCTTATGGGGCGCATGCACCATCAAGAAGCGCTGACGAATGCGGACTGAGTCTGCACCTTTTTGCTTAATTGTGATCTCAGCGGGAGCGTTGAGATATTTCTGTGATATGCGCCGGATTTCGGCTGGCATGGTGGCAGAGAACAGCACCACTTGACGCTGTTCAGGTAGTTGTTCAAGCACCCATTCGACGTCATCTATGAAGCCCATGCGCAGCATTTCATCGGCCTCATCAAGCACTAGGGCACGAAGGCTGGAGAGATCGAGGGTTCCTTGACGCATGTGGTCCATCACCCGGCCCGGAGTGCCCACCACGATCTGTACGCCGCGCTTAAGTTGATGGATTTGGTCGCGGAAATCAGCGCCTCCGTAGATCGCCATGGTGCGCACACCGGGTAGGTGGCTGGCATAGCTGTTGAAGGCTTCAGCAACTTGCAGGGCCAATTCCCGCGTAGGTGCAAGCACGAGTACCTGGGGCTTGCGCTGCTCCGGATCAAGGGCAGCCAGCATTGGCAGGGCGAATGCAGCGGTTTTACCAGTGCCTGTCTGGGCCTGGCCCACTAGGTCGCGGCCGAGCATTAGCTCGGGGATGGCGGCTTTCTGAATTGGTGAGGGCTCCCGATAGCCAATTGCTTCAAGTGCCTTCAGCAGTTCTGGAGCTAAGCCAAAGCGGGCAAAACCCGAGTCGCTAATTGAATCTAAATTGTTATCGGCTGTTTCGACGGTCGCGTCAATCTCGACGGAGCAAGCAGAGCTGCCGCCGTTGGCGTGTTCGGTCACGGGATACAAATGGCCTGGTTAATCAGGGCTTGGTGAAGTCCTTGAACGCAGGCCGGCAGAAACCCAATGGAGGAGAGAAATACTGAACGGATGGGCCGTTGCGGGGCAACTTAAGCTGCGCTGCTTTACCCGACATTCAGTAGTTCAGTCCCGCAATTAACAAAACTGCCCTGCCCTTGAAAAAGGCTGAGATTAAACATTATCACCTCACAGTCCGCTTCATTGCCGTCCGAAGTCATCAGCCAAGCGTTCGATGTCGGCTTCACTCAGCAAGCTACCGCGCTGCACCTCCACGATTTCTAGATCGTCCAGGCCTCCTTGCGCCCGGTGAATTGCCCCCTGGGGGATGAAAACGCTTGTCCCTGCCGTTGCGGTAATGGCCTCTTCCCCCACCTGCAATTCACCGTCGCCGGCCACCACCACCCAGTGCTCACAGCGGTGGTGGTGGCGCTGCAGGCTCAGCCGCTGGCCGCGGCGGATCAGTAGCCGTTTGACCAGGTATTGATCACCACTTGCCAGGTTTTCAAACCAGCCCCAGGGGCGTTGCACCCGGCCGGCGGGACTCTGGGGCTCAAGACTGGTCACGTTTTCAGGCTGGCAGCCGCCGCCGCGCCGCGCAAAGGGGTGATCAAGCAGGCCCGCTGTCTGGCCCTGGTTAGGGCTGTGTACAGCAGGCGCCGCTGGGGTCTGCCGGTGTCGGGCATCAGCACCCAAACCTCTTCGGCCTCACTGCCCTGAGCCTTGTGCACCGTGAGGGCCAAGGCTGGCTCGGCTTCGGGTAGCTGGGCAGGGTGAATCCAGAGCGGCTCGTTGCCGCCCTGGTTTGCAAAAAGCAGGCGGCGTTCCCTGCCCTGCTTGCCTTCCCTTTCCACCACCAGCCCCACGTCGCCATTGGCGAGCCCTAGTTCGCTGAGGTTGTGGCGGCAGAGCACGGGCGTGCCCACGGGCCAAAACTGGGGCGAGCGGGCGGCCGCCTCCCCCAGCAGGGCCTGGTGGATGGCTTCCACCCCCCAGCGGCCCCGCCTCAGCGGTGTCAGCGCAAGGAAGTTGTCCAGGCCCGCCAGCAGGCTGGCGGTGACGGCGGGATCATCCAAATCGCACCCCAGGCAGCACTCCTGCAACTGTTGCTGGTGCTGCAGTAGTCGCTGCAGTAGCTCTGCTGGCAGTTGGCGCGGGTTGGCCGGCAGCCAGCACAGATTGGCGTCATCAGCTAACGGAGTTAGCAGAGCCTCGAGGGGCTGCTCGGCCTCCCTTAGGGCCGCTGCTACTGCAGCTATGGCCCCGTTGTTGCGGTAGCTGGTGCGCAGCTCGATGGCGGCTCCGCCTAGGGCCAGACGGCGTTCGGGTTCCTGCAGCTCCAGTAGCACTGGCCCAGGGCCTACCGGTGGCAGCTGGGCCGAGTCCCCGACTAGCACCAGCCGGCAGCTGGGGGGCAGGGCTTCCAGCAGGGCCTGCATGAGGGGCAGATCCACCATCGACACCTCATCCACCACCAGGAGGTCGAGGGCAAGAGGGTGCTGGCGGTTGCGTCCGAAGCGCTCGCCTTTGCTCTCCAGCAGCCGATGCAGGGTGCTGCATGGAAGTTGCAGGCTTTTGCTGGCAAGGGCTGCCCGCAGCCGACTCGCGGCTTTGCCCGTGGGGGCTGCTAGCTGAATTCGGCTGTCTGGTTGCTGGGCAAGTACTGCCGCCAACATGCGGACCACTGTGCTGGTTTTGCCTGTGCCAGGACCACCTTCAAGCAGCACCAGTCCGTATTGCAGCACCGCCGTGACAGCTCGCTGCTGGTCAGGATCTAGCCCGTCGGCGCAGATTGCGCTTGGGCTCGCATTTGGGAGCTGAAATTGGGCCCGCTGGATCAGTGCCTGCAGAACCCCCTGGCGCTGGCGCTGCCAGCGCCGCCAAAGCAGCCGATCGCCCTCCAGCACTAGGGGGCCATCCGGCTCGGCGGCCAGGGGTGAAGCCACCAGGGCGCGGCGATGTGCAGTGCTGGGCAGGCTGATTTCCAGGCGACCTTCCGCCAGGGCGGCAGTTAGTTCAGTGATTAGTTCCGCCAATAGTGGATCGGGGCTGCTGTCGTGCAGCCGCGGCAGGGCTTCAGCCATGGCGGCTGACAGGGTCTGCAACCAGCGCGGTTGCTCTAAAGGCGTGGGACTACTCATGGCGTGCCCCCCAGGGCCTGGTCCAATTGGAGCAGCCGGGCTAGGGGTGGTTGCTCCACAAACATTCCGGGCACAGTTTTGTCGGAGGTGGGTCCTGGCACCCCGCGCAAGAACACGTAGACGTAGCCGCCCAGGTGTTGCTCAGGCCGGTAGCCGGGCAGTCGCCAGCGCAGGTAGCGGTGAAGGGCTACCAGATAAATGTGAGCCTGCAGGGGGTAATGGTTGGCAGCCATTAGCTCTGCCATGGCTGCTTCTCCGTAGTTGCGTGGACCGCAGTGCAGTGGTTGCCCCTGGTCGTCGCGCTCGCCCAGCCAGTTGCTCTTCCAGTCGGCTACCCACCAGCGTTCGCCGTGACGGAACACCAGGTCGATTGAGCCGGTAAGAAAACCCTGGCTTTCTACCTTCAGCTGGGCCAGCTGCTTGGCGTAGGCGCTACCAAACCATCCTTCTGGATGGTCAGTAAATGGGCTCGCCAGGTCTGGGGTGCGCACCAGGCCGAGGGGCAGATCGAAATTCATTTCATTGAGTCGGGCTCCGCGTTCAAGCTGGGAAAGGCTGAAGTCGTTGCATGGCCCCCCCAGGGGCGTGTGGCGTAGTTGCTCCAGCCCAACTAGCACCGCTTTTTGATGTTGCTCAGAGATACCGGCCCGTTGCAGTTCCCGTCTCACCAGCCCTGACTGGTCATCCAAGGGCTGGCAGTAGTCGAGCTGCTCAAGGATCCGATGTAGGCAGTCGCCCGCTTGGGCGCCTCGCGGGAAGGTGGCCAGAGGGCTGTCCTGGGAATCTGCACCCAAGGAGCTAGCCGACGTAGTTGCCTCGAGTTCGGCCACCAGAGAATCGGTTTCGCGGCCCTCCTCCACGGCCGCTGGGGCGGTGCTGTGGCTGCCCTGGGTCCAGCTGGTGTAGCTGCTGCGGCCCCAGCTGCTGTCGAAGCGATGGTTGGGCACGGGGCCCCGTTGTAGGGGTGCGCCAGTTGCTGCCGGGCCTCGTTTTAGTTGGCTGCGCTGGCCGCTGGCGGGGGGCTGCACCAGGGTGAGGGGCAGCTGGCGACGGGCAATTTCCTGCTCCAGCAGCTCGCGCCACTCCATATCACTGCGGCCGGTGTAGGGGTCGTGATCGGTTGTGGGCGGCTGTTCCTGATCGAACAGCCAGGGGTGCAGCGGATTGCCCTGCTGGCCCTGGACCGGGCCCCAGGCCAGCACTAGCAGCAGTTTGGCTCGGGTGGCGGCTACATAGGCAAGTCGCTCCCGCTCCTGTAGCTCGGCGCCAAGCTGCTGCTGCCAGGCGCCCTGGCCAGGCCCCCAGTTGTTATCCAGGTGCAGGTCGAGCACGGCTTCGGGCTGCCCGCCTTCAGGGCCGCCCGGGTGCCACCGCACGCCGATCGACTGACCGCTTCGGCTCTCAGGGGCGGCCTGCCAAAGGTAAGGACAGATCACGACTGGATACTCCATACCCTTACTGCGGTGCACCGTCAGCACCGATACGGCCTCATCCACCACGTCGCTGTTGGGCTGATAAGCGTCGGGAATGTCCTGGTCGGGATCGAGCCGGCGCCGCCGTAGCCAGTCCGCCGCCGCAGCCGGACCCAGTTGGTCGGCATGGAGACGCACGGCAACTAATTCACCGCACTGCTGCAAATCAGCCAGCAGCCGGCCGCCGAGGGATAGCTGGGCCAGCCCCTTTTGCTCCAGCAGGCTTGCTAGCACTCCAAGCAGGCCGCAGCGGGGTAATGCATGGGCCAGCTGGTCTAAGCGCGCAGCCAGATTGCTCCAAGCTTCAGGGCTGGCTGAGGCGATTTGCTTCGCGCTCCATCCCAGCAGGGGAGAGGCGGCCAGTAGCCGCAGGCGCTGGGATCGGCCGGGTTCGGCCAAGGCATCGAGTAGCCGTTGCAGTGCTGAGGCGCCGGCGCTTTCAAACACATCCCCCTGGCTCACCAACTTGCTGGCAATCCCGCAGCGATCGAGGGCGGCGCGCTGCGCTTCGGCTTGACGGTGGGTGCCAACCAACACGCATAGGTCGTTGGGGCTAAGGAGTTGGTGTTGCTGTCCCCTCTCTTGCACAAGTCCCTGGTTGAGCAATTCGGCGCTGAAGCTGGCGATCTGGTCGGGAAGTTGCCGCTCCAGTGCACTGCGGCTGGGTGGTTTCTCACCAGCAAGCCGGCTGCCGCCCAGCCAGAGCAGCTGCAGGGGGTGCTGGCCGGCAGGTAACAGCAGTTTGGTATCGGTCGCCTGGGGCTGAACCTCAGGTATCGCCAAGCCGCTGCGTCGAAGCCCCGGCCGCATCAGGCCGTTGAGGCCAGCGATCAGTGCCTCACTTGAACGGTAGTTGTCGCGGAGGCTGCTGATGCCGCCACAACTCTCGGCAGCTTGACGGGCCTGCAGGTAAGTGCGCAGGTCGCCGCCGCGGAAGCGATAGATCGCCTGCTTGGGATCACCAACCATCACTAGCCGGTGCCGCTCAGGCTGGAAGGCCCGCGACAGGATGCGCCACTGGATCGGATCGGTGTCCTGGAATTCATCGATCAGGGCAACGGCATAGCGGGCTCCCACCGCCTTAAGCAAAGGCGTACTGGCCTGCTCGCCTGGATCAAGACCCTCAAGCAGTTGAGCAAAGCCCAGCCGCCCGCTCTGGCGCCGTCGCCGGCCCAGCTCGGCCCGGCCCCAGTGGCAGGCATGCAGTAGGAGGGCTTCGGCCGGACCTTCCAAAACCTGAGCGACCGCCTCTTGTAGTGGGCGTTCGGGCAGGGAGGGGCCGTGGCCTTCCCCATCGTTAGGTTCGAGGCTGCGGGCAACTTTGAGAAAGGCACCGGGGTGGAAGTAATCGCGCAGCAGGTCGTGGCCGCTGCCCGTAGCGCCGTAGTCGCCGCCGTTGGGCTGGGCAGCGATCCAGCCCTGCACCAGAGCGCAGCGGTCCTTGGTGGGTTTGGGAACGTAGGGGCTGCTGGCTTTGAAGCCCTGGCCTCGCCACTGGCTGGCGGCGGCGCAAAAGCCTGCCTCCAGGGCTTGGCAGTGGCTGGCCCAGAGCTGCTGGAAGTTGTGCCAGGCCTCGCTCCAAAGGGCCTCGAGCTGGGGCGCCAATGGGGTGTCGGTTCGTAGCGTTGCTGGCAGGGAATCCAGTCCTAGGGCTGGATCGCCATCGAGCTGGCGCAGCAGGCCTTCGAGGGTTTCGGGGCCGCTAACCCGTTTCTGAAGCCCGGCCAGTAGGTGACTGGGCAGAGGGAGAACCTGCTGTTGCCAGTAGTCGTGGGCCACCTGGCGCACCAGGGTGCCCTTATCGGTTTCGAGCTGCAGCTCTGGTGGCAGGCCCGCTTCCAAAGCGTGGCGCTGCAGGGTGCGGCGGCAGAAACCGTGGATGGTGGTGATGTCGGCGGCATCCAGCTCTTCTAGAGCCAGTAGCAGCCGGGCCCGCAACTTTTTGGCCCGCGGTCGTTGCTTCTCCAGCCAGGCGGCCAGGGTGGAATCTGGCGGCTCCCAATCTGGATCTTCCAGGCCGGCCAGGGCCAGCTGCAGGCGTTGGCCGATGCGATCGCGCAGTTCGGCTGCGGCGGCCTCGGTGAAAGTCACGACCAGTAGCTGCCGCAGCCCTAGCTCGGCCTCGGCCACATAGCGCAAAACCAACTGGGCCAGGGCGAAGGTTTTGCCGGTGCCGGCGCTGGCCTCCAGCAGCCGCAGGCCGGGATCCAGGGAAAAGGCATTGGCATCAAATGGTTGGTCTGGCGTTAAGGCCTGATTGCTGCCGGCAGACAGGTTCATATCAACCTCTCCCGCAGGGGACCGAGGAGCTCCTCAGCCCGGGCGGCTAGCTCACCGCTGGCCAACAGGGCGGTACCGCTGAGCTCTGATCCGAAACAGAGAGCCTGCTCTGGATCAAGCCGTTCGCCCCGCCCCTGAAAACCGCCTTCCCAGGTTTCGATGGCACGCGCTTCACCCTTGTCGAGCAGGGCCCAGCCGGTTTCCGGGGGCACTGGCCAGCAGCTCTGGCTCCATTGCTGCCGCAACTCCAGCAGCCGCAGTAGTTCGGTTCGGGCGCTATCTGCCTGCGGCGCCTGCAGTCGCAACTGCATGCCGAAGTCTTTGGCACCCCTGGCCACCAGCACCCCATCCAGTGGCCCTTGGTCGGCGGCGGCAGCAAGTAGTAGCGCCAGCCAAAGCTCTAGCCGGTGGCGGTTGCGCGGCCTGGCAGTGTGCAGCACCAGTACCGAGCTCCCCCGCCACTGCAGCTCCTGCTGCAAGTTTTGCCAGAGGGCTAGTTGGCGGCGCTCAGGGCCTAGGGCCTCGAGGTTGGCGTGCAGGCTGCTCCAGCGCTGGCTGAGCCTGGACGCTTCCAGTTCTCCTGCCGCCAGAGGAGGCAGCAAGCCCTGGCCGCGGTAGCGAGCTAGCCAGCCAGCGGGCTCATCGAGGCTTGCGTCGCTTGGGTTTTCGAGGGCTTGGCGCAGCAGCAGTGCCCGCCCTCGCTCATCGAGGCTTAGGGGTTCTAGGTCGTCGAGGCTGTCGGCCCATTCCCGCGGCCTTAGCCCCAATTCAGCCAGCCAGCTGGCCTGGGGGGCAAGCAGCCAGTCGCGCAGATCCCCGTAGGCATCGCTGGGCGGGGCCGGGGGCGCGCTTGGAGGCTCGCTGGCCGCCAGAGGTCGGGGCGGTTGCGGTGCTGAGCTCTGCTCAAGTGGTTGATCGAGCAGCAGGCGGGCCTTCAGCAGGCGCTCGTCGCAGCTGCCCGGCGGCCGCTCGCCGCTGGCTTGGAAATTGGCCCGGTCGAGGGGGTTAGCGGGGTGACTGATCACCAGGTCGCTACCGCGACAAGGCAGCTGCCCCTGCAACCACTCGAGCCACTGGCGTACGGGTGTGGCCGGTGGTAGCTCTTCGCCGCTGCGGGGGTCGCGGCTGCTCCAGGTCACCAGCAGGTGGTCACGGGCTGAGAGCAGGGCCTCCAGCAGTACGTAGCGGTCTTGGTCGGCAGGGTTGGGATCGCCGAGGCGGCGCTGCTGTTCCAGCAAGTGGAAGCCAGGCCGCTGGATCTGACGTGGATAGGAGTTGGCATCCAGCCCCATCAGCACGATCACCCGGTGAGGAATCGCCCGCATTGGCTCGAGGGCGCTGATGGTGAGGGCGCCGCTGCGGTGGCCAAACCGACCCGAATCCGCAGCCAGGCGCTCATCGAGCACGGCAGCCACCACGGGCGCCGACAGCTCCAGGCTGCAGCCGGAGGCGGCCTGCTGCCAGTCGTCAATTGCGGCTAGCACTAGGAGCAGCTCCCAGTCCTGGTCGCTGTCGCTGAATAGGTCACTCAGCAGTGCCCTCAGGCAGGTGTTCCAGGCTTCGCACGTGCGGGGCCGTCGCAGCTCTACTAGCCAGTAGCGCAGGCGGGTGAGCAGGTGCAGCCAGCGGCCCAACAGCTCGATGCTCTCGCCACTGGCCAGGGGGGCGGTGGCGGCCGGGGCTAGGCCGGGGTCGCAGGGCAGCACCAGGCCCAGTAGCAGCCGATCGATCACCCAGCTGAGGCTTCCGCTGGCTAGGCCGCCGCGCTCCTCTGCATCGAGTCCCCAGTGGAAGCCGCCCCGCTGCAGCAGGGGATGCAGGGCCGCCATCTCGGCACCGCTGAGCTGGAAGTGCTCCTGTAGCGCTGGACTTTCCAGCAGGGTTTCCAGGGAGGAGGCGGTGAGCCGCTCCCCCGCCATCCGCAGCAGCTCCAGCAGGCTGCGGCTGAGGCTGGCTTCGCTTTGCTGGCTGCGGTCGGTGAGGCGCCAATTGAGGGGCACCCCCGTGGCCTCCTGGTCTCCAAATACGGCTGCCACTAAAGGGGCTAGGGCATCTACCTGCGGCGTCATCACCAGCACATCGCGGGGCTGGAGCGTGGGATCGGCGGCCAGCAGCTGAAGGATGCGGTCCCGCACGATCTGTACCTGGCGCAGGGGGCCTGGACAGCGGTGAAACTCAAGGGAGCTGTCTGCCGATGCCCGTTGCAGCAGGGGTTGGGCAGCCGGATCCGCTAGTTGTTGCTGCAGCTGATGCAGCAGGGGAGCTGGCCCCTTGCCCCGATGGTTGCTGGCTGGGGCCACAAACAAATCCTTTTCCTGCCACTGGCCCTGGAGGCTCTCACCGCTACCTTCGAGCAACTGCTGAAATTCGCCGCCCAGTCGGCCGAAGCGGGCCTCCAGTCCAGGGGCCTGCATCAGCCAGTCACCACCAAGGGGCTGCTGCAGCGCGATTGCATCGCTGAGCACTTGGCGGCGGCTGGTGCAGCGCTGCCAAAGGTCGCGGCAGGGGGTGAGCAGGTAGAGGTCCACATTTGTGTGCACGCTCAGGGCCTGCAGCAGCTGTACCTGGATCGGCGCCAGGCTGCTGAGCCCAAACAGTCGCAGGGGATCGGGCAGGCTGCCGGTTGGCGGCACCTTGATCTGCAATTGAGCTATTGCCTCCAGCACCTGCATTCCGAAGGGCTTTACCCCTAGCAGCTCCCGTAGCCGCCCCACCAGCAGCCGCTGCCACTCCTGCTCCGGCGGTATAGGTGGGCCGTTTTCTCCACACCACCAGGCTGCTAGCAGCTCAGGGCGATACAGGGCAAGGTCGTCTAGGGCATCGGCGATGCTGCGGCCCAGCTGCCATTGGGCCAGCTCAAGCTTGCTGCCGTGCTGGGGGTAGCGGCTTAGCCAGCGTCTAAGCGAGGCAGCCTCTGGCTGCTTCACCAGCTGGGGTAGCAGCTCCAGCACGGGCCACACCAGCTGGCTGGCACGCCAGGGATCTTGGTCTGCGCCAATTTCGCCCAACACTCCATTAACGATTTGGCGTAGCTGGTTGCTCGGAAATGGGTAGCGGATGTTAGCGGCGATGCCCCCAAGTCCCACGGCCAGCTGTTCACCCAGCCAGCGGCTGGTGGGCCAGGTGTTTACAACTACATGCACCGTCTCGAGTGGCCCAGGAGGGTTAAGCAGCAACTGAGCGGCTAAGAGTTCGGCTAGGTGTTCGGCCCGGTTGCCCCGGAAAACTGTGAGCACAACAAATGCTCAGCGGGGGGGCATCAAGGCAGGCTGCCTGCCAGCTCCTTACTGAAGGAGGAGTGCAGGCGCGCCTGAAAGCCGCAGACGGCTTGTATTGCTCGTGTTTCGGGGCAGTAGGCCGAAAGTTCGCCGCCGTAGCAGGCGCCGGTATCCACCATCGTGATCTGGCCGAGGCGACGCACTTGGGGCCCGGGGTTGTGGCCGATCACTACCTCACCGAAGCGACCGTCGTAGGCCTGCCAGAAGGGCATACGGATGTTGAGGTCGGGTTCCCATGTGTCGGGATTGAAGCCAGCATGGGTGGCGAGCCAGCCTTCGCCGGAGTAGGTGAGGGGCAGCTGCTCTAGCCGCTCCTGCCAAATGCTGCATTGGCGATCGCCCAACTGGCGATAGGTGTCACAGCCGGCCAAGGCCCGGTGAGTCTTCCAATCGCCCTGCCGCATTGCTGCCACTAGATCGGCCTCGTGATTTCCCATCAGCCAAATGGCCCGGCCTGAGCTCACCAGGCCCCAGGCCATCTCCATAGTGCGGCGGATCTCGGGGCCGCGGTTGATCACATCACCGCATAGGACAACTTTGTCTCCAGCAGGTAGTCGAGCTACGAGCCGCTCAAGTGCGTCGGCACAACCGTGGACGTCCCCGATCACCCAGTGGTGGCAGAAACGTGAATAGGACGACATCGGTCCAACGCGTTATTGCCACTCTGGCCTGCCCAATGGCTACTTGTCAGCCCCCCCAACCAATCTATTGGCTGGTCATAGCTGGTACGGTCGCCCCAAACCAGTGACAGTCAGATGAACTCAGCGTCGTTGTCGGTGGTCCAGCGGGTAAATGCCCTGGTAAAAGCCTTAAACGGCGCTAAGCGCACCAACGAGGCCTTGGCCCGCTGCGGCAACGGTGAGGAGATGCTTGACGTTCTGTTGGATGCTTCCGCCAAGCTCGGCCTAGGGCTCAGCCGCCAGCAACTTGCCAATACGCCACCAATACGCGATTGGGTCTGGTGGAAAAACAAGGAAGCGCTGCTCACGATTGGCGATAACAAGCCAGATTCAGAGCTAGGACGAAAGCGTTTTCTGGGGCTGTTTTAGGGCCTCAGATTAGGAATCCGACTAAGAGCTGCTGGCTGTTGCCTCGGGGATTGAGGTGCTGGGAGCCTCAAAGCGGCCTATGGCCACAAATTCCAAGCGCAGCTTCAGAAAGCTGATGAATTTCTCATCGGTTGACACCACCGCCGCCGCCGGCCGTGGCACGGCGCTGCCGATCGGTTCGAGCTGAGGTGCATCGAGAAAGGCTGGCCGTTTCACTAACCAGAAGTCGATTTCCTTGCCCTGTTCTGAGTAGTAGCGCACCCTTTCGCGCAATACCTCCTCGAGGGGCTCCTCGACGGTGAGGAACGCTTCGCTGGCGGCGATGAAGTGGTATGTGCTCATAGCTGGCGGCTGCCGAACAGGGGGTCGCGGCGCGGATTCTGTATCAGCGCCTTCATCTGCCGCACAGCTACTTCCAGTCCCACCGCCAGGGCTCGGACCACGATTGTGTGGCCAATGTTGAGCTCCTCAATACCTTCAATGGCGGCGATGGGCTCCACGTTTTGGTATGTGAGGCCATGGCCTGCATTTACTCGCAGCCCAAGGCTGCGGGCAATGAAGCTTCCCTCCGTGAGCCGGGCCAGCTCGGCTGGCTGCGAACTCCAGCTGGCTTCGGCGTAGGCACCGGTGTGCAGCTCTACCCAGCGGGCGCCGGTAGCGCGGCTGGCCTCCAGCTGGCTCTCCTCGGCGTCTACAAACAGACTCACTCCGATGCCGGCGTCTTGAAGCGCACCGACTAGAGCACTGAAAGCAGGCTGCTGGCCTGCTACGTCGAGGCCGCCCTCGGTGGTTATCTCCTGGCGCTTTTCCGGCACCAGAGTCACCATGTCGGGTCGGATGCGTAGAGCGATCGCTTCCATCTCAGCTGTGGCTGCCATCTCCAAATTGAGCCTGCTGCGCACTGTTTGTCGCAGCAGCTCCACGTCGCGGTCCTGAATGTGACGCCGGTCTTCGCGCAGGTGCACGGTGATGGCGTCAGCACCCCCCAGTTCGGCCAGTAGGGCAAAGCTCACCGGATCAGGCTCTACCGTGCGGCGGGCCTGGCGCACATTGGCGATGTGATCGATGTTGACGCCGAGACTGGCCATGGCTGGGGGACGGTTTTAGGCGGTGATAGCAACCAAATCCTATGGATCTTTCAACCTGCGCCGGCTTGGGACGCAGTTCTAACTGCCCGTGCTCGAACCGAGCTCCATCGCACAGCCCCTAGTTTTGAATTTGCTCGCTTTTGATGGGTCGTTGGCGGTTCAATCCGGCCCATTGGCGTGGAGCATCAAGCTCTCCTCCTCACGAGAAAAGGGACTCTGCAAAGGCATCAGCCCATGGTTGGCCCCTTTGATCACGGTGGCCAGCCAAGACATCGGCCTGCGCTTTTTTTTTCGCAGGGTCCAAGTGATTGGCAGCGAAAATCTGCCTCTAAGCGGGCCGCTGCTGTTAGCCCCAACCCACCGAGCTCGTTGGGATGCCCTGCTGTTGCCCCACGCCGCAGGCCGCCGCATTACTGGCCGGGATTGCCGCTTCATGGTCACGGTTGATGAGATGCGCGGGCTGCAGGGCTGGTTTTTGCAACGGTTGGGCTGCTTCCCTGTGAGTCAGGGGCGGCCTTCACTGGCCAGCCTGCGCTATGCCGTTGACCTCCTTGCTGCAGGCGAGCAGCTAGTGGTTTTCCCAGAGGGTCGCATCGTGCGCGAAAAGATCCCCCTGCGGCTGCTCCAGGGTCTCGCACGCCTGGCCATGTTGGCCGCTGGCCAGGGCGTGGCGGTGCCGGTGGTGCCCGTGGGCATCGCTTACGGCAATCGTCCTCCTCGCCTTGGGGACGGGGCCGTGCTCTGTTTCGGCCCGCCTCTCAGCGTGGAGGGCCAAGGAAGGCAGGCTGCGAGTGCTTTCACCACCACCCTGGCAGCTGCCATGGCGGTTGTCGAAGCCCAAGCCCAAGAAGTCCTCGGTTTGACCCCCTAAAGTTGATTCGTATCTGTCTACTGGTTGTGCATAGGTCATTCCGCTTGATTTGCGGTTCTGCTCTGGCCATGGTCGCCCTCGCTGGGCCTCTGGTCCCTGCCAAGTTGCAGGCTCAACAGGATCCGCAGAAGGCCCTCGAGTCCACCGGCAGCCCTTTTAACCTTGAAGCTGTGCGTGCCCTTCTGCTCCGGGGTGACGCCGCTGTCGCCAAGGGCAATCTGGCCGAAGCCCGCAAGCTCTATGACCAAGCTCGCGATGCCTGCCGCCGCCTGCTCGGGTTTTACCGCGATCTGAGCGGCTCTTTCCGCGGACTGGATGCCCGTATTCCCCGGGAAATGGACCAGAAGGGGCGAGAGGCTTTGGAAACGATGTCCCAGGCGAACCTGCGCTTGGCGGCCTTATTCCGTCGCCAGAACCAGCCTGAGGTGGCGGTACCCTTGCTGGTCGAGGTAGTGAAGGTGATGACTCCAGCCAGCTCGGAAGGTCGCAAGGCTTTCCAGGGCCTGGTTGAGATTGGCTTCGCTGCCACTCCTTACACAGCAGGAGCAGCGGCAACTCCTGGCAGCTGACCACTAGATTTCATTTATTAGCTGTCTTGTGGTTTCGATGGTGCATCCAGACCAGGTGAAGGCCGCAATCACTTTTGCCATGCCTGATGCCCAAGTGGAGGTTGAAGACCTCACCGGCGGCGGAGATCACCTGCAGGTCACGGTGATCTCCGCCGCATTTGACGGCCTTACCAAAGTTAGACAGCACCAGCTCGTGTATGGCGCCCTACAACAAGAATTAGCCAGCGAGGCAATTCACGCCCTAGCCCTGCAAACATCCACTCCCGCTTGAGTTCATGGAAGCCACTACCCGCCAACGCATCGAAGAACTCCTGGCAACTAGCCCGGTCTTCGTTTTTATGAAGGGCAACAAGCTGATGCCCCAATGCGGATTCTCAAACAACGTAGTACAGATTCTGCATTCAGTTGGGGTGCCATTTGAAACCTTCGACGTGCTCTCGGATGCCGAGATTCGTAATGGAATCAAGTCGTTTTCTGATTGGCCCACGATTCCCCAGGTGTACGTGAAGGGGGAATTCATCGGTGGCTCGGACATTTTGATCGAGATGTACAACTCCGGCGAGTTGCGAGAGAAGTTGGAAGTAGCTCTTGCCAGCTAACAGGGGTGGTAAATCAGTAACGCTCGCGCTCACTTTCATAAAGGCTGCGCGGGTCACCATCGGGGCTAACAAAGCTGGACGGATCGCGTACCCAGCGGTCGGTGATTTCTTCAAGTCGCCGTTGGGAGATCGGATCGAGAACTGCAGTGCGGCGCAGGGCGTGAATGTAGCCGTCTGCATACAGCCGCAATTCCGCAGGGCTATGGAATCGATGGGCCAGTTCTTGGCAGGCATCGCATAGCGACTGGAAGTGGCGAATAGCGTCTGGGTGCTGAAGCGAAGTCATGGGGTCGTTGGACCTTCACTTATTTTGCCTCTTGGAGCTGGTCTCTGCGATTGCGTGTGCTCCGATAGGTTGGTGTGTCCACACAAAAACACGGGTGATTCCTAAATTTCGGCCACACCAGTTAAGGTGATTTCAACACAGTTGTGGTCTCCATTACTTCCTCTCACCCGCCACTGCCGGTTTCTGCGACCGGCAACCAGGCCGGAAGCCAGCCCCAGAGGGTCTTGGTGGTTGATCCACACGCAACTCTGCGTACGGTCTTGGCCCAGCGCTTACGGCAGGACGGATATCTTGCGGCGGCAGTTGCCACGGCCCGTGAAGCTTTAGAGGTGTGCCTAGATCAATCGCCTGATCTGCTGATCAGCGCAGAATTACTCGATGAGATTTCGGCCTTGCGCCTGGCAGCCCAACTTCGTTGCTCCGTAATGGTGCTCACTGCACGCACGGGTTCCGAGCCTGTGGTCAGCCTTTTAGATGCAGGTGCCGATGATGTCTTGCGTAAACCATTTGGCCTCGAAGAATTGGCCGCACGCTGCCGAACTTTGTTGCGCCGTGGCGGCACCGGCCTTCAAGAGCGTGTTTGCGTTGGTCCTCTTGAAGTCCACGTACTGCTCCGTCAAGTAACTCTGCGCGACCAGCCAGTTGAGTTGAGTCCTAGGGAATTTGCCCTGCTCTGCGCCTTGCTGATGCCTCCCGGAGTTGTGCGCAGCCGCCAAGAGCTCCTACGTATGGCTTGGCCTCCATTTAGTGGCGGTCCCCGTTCGGTTGATACTCAGGTACTTACCCTGCGTCGCAAGTTGGAGCAGGCTGGACTGGGTGAAGGTGGTGGCATTGAAACGATGCGCCAGCAGGGTTATCGATTCAGTCTGGAAACCTTGCCAGAAGCTTCTGGTGAGGAAGAGCCGGTGCGACAACAACTCAATTCACTAGTTTAAGCGCCCAAATCATTTCCCCAAGCAGCATCCCTACGCTTAGGCCTGCTAACAGTTGATATGTCCAGGGTGGGCTTATACGGCCTATTGAGCTGGTGTTGATGCCCGTTTCCTGGCTGAAGCGGCCCAAAAATTGCTCGAACCCAGCAACCCTTTGGGGTAAAAGATATGCCGAGCCGTCTTCTCCTCTCACGTAAAAGACCCTGCCCCCCTGGCTTGTGGCTACTGGTGTTAGCCCGCTGATGCATTTCCAGGGCAGACTCCAACTGCGGCGCAGCAACCAGGCACACCAGCTGGGATGACCAACCCGAATACCATCAGCGTCTAGCTCAACAGCTTCACTGGTAGCTGCAAAAACTAAACCTAGGCCCAGGACTAGGGCCAGCCAAAGCAGTAATTTGAGCTCCGTTGGTGCAAGCAGGGGCAGGGGAGCCACCATTGCTAGATAGAGAGCGATCAGTGCGATGCGGATCAGCGCTGCCATCGGATAGTTTTCGCTGCTGGAGGTCTTGGCGCCAGTCATCGATCTTCAGGGGAGCCCGGTAAGGGTTCGATCAAGGTCGTTGGCTGGTAACGACCGCCGAAAACTTCCTGCTCGCGGCCTTTCCAGAATTCGCCAAGTCTCATCAGATCGGAATGGGCCTCCTGCAGGCTGGCCATGTAGGCGTCTGGATCCATGCTGTCTTTGGCCTCTTTGAGCTTGGTGAGCCGCAGTAGCTGTAGCATCCAGGGCTTGCTCAGCTCGCCGCGTTGCTCTAGGTAGGTAGCCAGTTCGGCGGAGCTGGGAGTACGGGAGCTAGCCATGGAGATAATGAATCGCTGACGTTCTTAGCCCAGCGTATGGAGGTAGGGCGTGTCTTCGTTGGTTCGGATTTGGTTTGGCGAACCTGCACGCCCAGATATGGCAACCTTCGTGATCTTATGGATGAAGCTAAATAGCTAGAGCTTATGCGGGAGTATGCCGATATAATTATAAGACTAAACATTTTTAAATAGCAGAAATTGAGAAGCATGGTCTGCATGTTGGGGCTGATCTCTGGAATGCTGTATATGAAGATCAAGCAATCGGCAACCTCCACCACTTGACCAGGTGAGGCCTTGCCTGGGCTTACCGCCAATTCAATCTGGCAACGCCCATGGGTTGAGTCCCAGGTCCGCCCCGATGCGGTGGGCGCAAGCAAAACCACTAAATGCCACCGCGTTTAGGCCCTGGCCAGGGAAACAGGAATCCCCCACCGCATACAAGCCGCTAAGACCGGTGCGGTTGAAGGGCATCGGCAGTAGCCCCGGCAGGCGTAGGGCAGGGATCGGGCCGTAGCTGCCACCCATGCGGCCCAGGAAGCGCCGGTGGCTGCGCGGCGTGCCGACTTCGCGATGACGGACGGCGTTGCTGAGACCGGGCAGGATCGCCTCGAGCCGGCCGATCAGCCGGTCGGCATCCGCCTGCTTTTTGGCTCGATATGCCGCTGGCGTGAGCCCTTGCCAGTGCTCCATAGAGCTGGGCGTAAATGCATGCAGGATGTGGCGCTCAGCCGGGGCAAGCTCCGGATCCAGCAGGGTTGGCACCGATACGAACACCACCCCTTGCTCGGCCTCCATCTCCTCCCAGCGCTCCAGTAGCAGGTGGTGGCAGTGGTAACCCTTGGGCACGACTTGGGCATCGATGCCCAAGTGCATGGAGAGAAAGGAAGGGGAGGGCTTGTAGCGTCGCCGCCAAGTGGTTTCGGCCTTGGGGGTGTGGGCGGCATCCACCAGAGCGCCAAAGGTGTCCCAGCGGGTGGCGTTGCTCACCACGCGGCGGGCTCGCAGTTCCTCGCCACTGGCAAGCTTTATTCCCACCGCAGTGTTGTTTTCAAGCAGCACCTTGGTGACCCTCGACTTGTAGCGAATTGAGCCGCCATGGCTCTCCAGTCCCGCTACTAGCTTCTCGGCGATCACGCCAACGCCGCCCTTGGGGTAGTTGATGCCCCCGGCATGACGATCGGAGAACACCATGCCCGCATTGATCATTGGCGTGAGATTGGCCGGCATCACGCTCCAGCAGAAGCACTCCATGTCAATGAACTTGAGCAGGGCCGGATCGCTGATGTGCTGCAGCGCTACATCGCCCACGTTCACCGGCAGCCAGCGGGCTAGGCCAAGGCAGGCCAAGGGTGCTTTGAAGAACACCTTGGCCAGGTAGGTGGGATCCTCAAGCGAGAGCAAGGGCATCGCATCGAGGCAGTTGAAAACCTGCCAGCAGGCGTCATAGAAGGCGCGGAGGCCCTTCGCTTCGTGGGGAAACAGAGCGGTGAGATCGGCGATGAACTGCTGGTAATCGCGTGACACCGCCACATTCAGTCCGCCTGGGAGGTGATATTCGAGCTGGGTTGGATCTGGCACTGTTTCGCAGTGCTGGCCCACGTCCGCCAAGGCGCGGGTGAGCAGGTTGGTGTGCCCCTTCTCGCCGAAGCCGAAGATCATCGAGGCGCCCACATCAAATGTGTAGCCCTGGCGCTTGAAGCTGCCGCCGCTGCCCCCCGGGATCAGGTAGCGCTCCAGCACAAGCACTTTTGCCCCCTTGGCGGCCAACTGGGAAGCTGTGACCAGGCCACCGATGCCGGCCCCGATCACGATCACATCCCAGATGGGAGCAGGCTTGCTGGTCACCGTTTGGCTGGAGAGGCTGAAGCGACCCTAGGCAGCGGCGCAAACGCGGTGCAGTTGTAGGTGCCGAGTGAAAGGCTCAAGATCCGCCAGAGCTCGGTCGCGGTAGGCGCCGTAGCGGGCCCGTTTATCGCGGATGCGTTCGGCCAATTCGGGCAGTAGGCCGAAGTTTGGCGGCATGGGCTGGAACTTCTTGCTGGGCGCTTCGGCTATGAAGTGACTGAGGGCGCCGAGCATGGTGGTTTTGGGCAGGCTCAGAGGCTCTTGGCCAAGAGCCAGCCGGGCTGCGTTTGTGCCAGCCAGCCAGCCGCCGGCCACCGCCGCGGCGTAGCCCTCGGTGCCGGTAATTTGACCTGCGGCCAGCAGGGTGGGCCGGCTACGGAATTGCAAGGTTGCATCGAGCAGCTGGGGCGATTCCAGAAAGGTGTTGCGGTGCATCACGCCGAAGCGCACAAACTCGGCGTTTTCCAGTCCTGGGATGAGTCGCAGCACTCGTTTTTGCTCGCCCCATTTCAGGTTGGTCTGGAAGCCAACCAGGTTCCAGAGGCGCCCGTCCTTGTCTTCCTGGCGCAGCTGCACCACCGCGTAGGCCCGTTTGGCGCGGCGTACATCGCGATTGTTCACATCGCCCCAGCGGGGATCCCAGAGGCCAATGGGCTTGAGCGGGCCGTAGCGCATGGTGTCTTCGCCGCGGCGGGCCAGCTCCTCGATGGGGAGACAGCCCTCAAAGAACTGAGCGCTCTCCTGCTCGAATTCCTTCAGCTCGGCTTGCTCGGCAGTTAGCAGCTCCTGCCGAAACCCCAAAAATTGGTCCCGGTCCATTGGGCAGTTGATGTAGTCGGCATCCCCCTTGTCGTAGCGGCTGGCACGGAACGCCACCGAGAGATCAATGCTCTCGCCCTCAACGATCGGGCTGGCCGCATCGAAGAAGTGGCACTCTGCCCTGCCTGTGAATTGCCGCAGCTGTTCTGCCAGGGACTCGCTGGTGAGCGGGCCGGTTGCCAGTACGCCGATCTCACCGGGACCGGGCAGCTCGGTGTGCTCACGCCGCTCCACCGTTACCAACGGGTGTTGTTCCAGAGCGGCGGTGAGGGCGGCGCTGTAGCGGCCTCGATCTACGGCCAGAGCGCCGCCTGCTGGCACGGCATGAGTGTCGGCAGTGCTGATCACCAACGAACCCAATCGCCGCAATTCCTCTTGAAGCAGGCCTGCTGCCCGATCGCTACTTAGGGCGCCGAAGCTGTTGCTGCATACAAGCTCACCAAATTCAGAGCTGTGGTGGGCAGGGCTGCGGCGCACTGGCCGCATTTCCACTAACCGGACCGCAAGGCCAGCTTGAGCGATCTGCCAGGCGGCTTCCGTACCCGCTAGACCAGCACCGATAACAAGCAGCTCAGAGCTCAAGTGCTCAGGCGCGGGCCCGCTTGAGCAGCAATTGCAGCTGTCCCACGGCGGCACGGCCGATATGGAAGACGGCCCAGCTCGCGGCGAGCAGGATCGGAGCAACCACCAAAATCAGCCGACCATCCATTGGAAGCCAAACGAGATTTAACGATCTTAAGGAATAGACCTCATGATTTGTCCATCCAGCTCCGGATCTGTCGTTATCCGTTCGCCTTGGCATGGGCATCGGCGAGTTGGCGGTAGCTGCGGGCGTGCTGGCGCTGCTCGGCCCGGGCTTCAGCCGTGAGCTCTCGCTTCACCTGAGCGGGGGCTCCCATAACGAGGGTTCCAGCTGGTACGTCGCGTGTCACAACAGATCCGGCGGCCACAAGGGCCTCCTCGCCCACGGTGACGCCATCGAGAACGATGGCGCCAATGCCGATAAGGCAGCCGTCTTTAAGGGTGGCTCCGTGTATCACAGCCCGATGACCGATGGTTACATCGGCGCCGATGGTCACAGGCTGGTCGGGGTCACCATGCAGCACAGCTCCGTCTTGCACGTTGCTGCCTTCACCCACCACGATCGAACAGAGGTCGCCGCGGGCGACGGCAGTGGGCCAGAGGCTCGCTCCTGCTGCTAGCTGAACATCGCCGATTACTACGGCCGTTGCGGCCACCCAGGCCTCGGCATGGATCTGGGGTTGTGGCCAAGGGAAGATGGTCAAACGATGTGGCCAGGTGTCTGGCCATTCTCAAGGCTGCCTCGCGCCTCTTGGAGGAGGTAGCCCCAAGGTGATACGTTCCCTATGTGCCCAAGGGCGCGGGTCGCTAGCTCAGCGGTAGAGCACTCGGCTTTTAACCGATTGGTCCTGAGTTCGAATCTCAGGCGACCCATTCACAAGTAATAAATTTTAAGTCCTTAAATAATCTTTGCTTATTCCCAGTAAGTGTTTAAGGGAAAATTTGGCGAGAATTAATCAGTCGCCCGTTGAAAATTGCGAAGTTATTCAAATTTGAAGATATTGATTCGCTCTAATGAATGCGTCTTGATAGCATATTTAGGGCCAAGTTAATTGCTCGATTAGCCGCTGTTAGCATATCTAATGCAATGCGTTTAGTTTTTCTTGAATTCTTCTCGCTTTGCGAGGCGGCAGCTTCGATATTAAAAGAGATTTCTGCAACTAAATTGAGCTGGGAGCTAGCTAGTAAAACATTCCCGATTGTTCAGATTGGGTGGTTCGGATAGATTTCCTCTAGTATCTGTCTACTCCATATCCCCTTGCTTGGTTGGAATGATCGTCCTAAGCATCCCAGCACCTGAGTTGGATAATCCACATGCCTTGAGCCTGTGTGATGCATTTGGCTTCGCTTGGATAAAATTTTGTATTTAAAACTGACTTAAAATTATGGACGGAAAATTATTTGTTGCTGGTCTGCTTATGACCTTCTTGATTATGTATATAGGCGTTTATCTGCTCACTAGGGGCATTACTCCGCCTGTCTAGATTTGCTGCTGAGGGCTGAGGCCCTTTCTGGCGTCTACGAATGCCATGCCAATGCGGAGGTTGTGCCGGTCTATTTCTCTGTCTCCTGATTTGGTAGGTATTTGCTCGAGGCGGTCGCTATATCAATGTCGCGTAGCCGCATCAATAAATCCATCTCGCTGCATGACGCAGAGAGCCATTGTGTCGTTGCCCTTGCCAAATACAAGCATGAATGCCCTTTAAAAGTTTAGATTCGCCCGGCGATCTACCCTAAATCAGCCTTGCGGCATGAGGTTCATCCTTGGGTTTGGCTGCAATTGCTAAACAGCAATATATCCACTATCATTGAATAGTAGCTTTTGGCTGTTCTTACGCCTGCCACGTCAAGTTTTAGTAGATGAATGGCCAGAAGAGGTTTGGCGGATTTTGGTAATTGGGGCCAGAAACATTTAAATAGCATTATTTACGTCGTGCAAATCCATGCCTAGTCGTAGCAAATATCCGGCTTATTTCTCCAGATCAACTTCAGATTTTTAGCGATGCGAATGTCTGCAGTTGCCAAGCTCAACTTGGGCGAACAGCATCAAAACCATTCGAATTTACTGTGATAAGTGGTTTGAACGTACAAAAGGGCAGTCGCGGCCTCATTTCGCTTGGGTGCGGCGTTGCTGCCCGGCAAATAGTGCTGCTCCCCCGACTGCGAGCACCAAGCCCCCACCTGCGGCGAGGAATACCAAGGTTTGCAGCAGTAGCAGAAAGATACCTAGTGCGGAGAAGGCAGTGATGCGGATTTTGGCCTTGATCAAGAGGGTGAGCAGCAGCGCGACCGTGGCCTTTAATCCGAGGATCTGGGCTGAACTAAACGGGCAGAAGGGATTTAAAAGCATGGCGCCACTGCAGATGCCTCTATGTTGCAGTCTGACGTTGCTATTCGTGGATTGCTGCAGCACGAGTTGCGGCCTTCGCTGCACTCTCAGCCTTTTCTTGCGGGGTTGTGGAGTTCTAAGTTCTCTTGCTGGTTTACATCGCTGCGGCCCAAGATTGCACTAGCACCAAGGTGGTTTCATCAGCGGTTGGGTTCGCCATCAGATCCACATACTCAATCTGACCTTTCCACCACAGTGCTGCGGCCAAGCAGCAGATCGCGCGCTCCATTTACCCTTTGCATCGTGTCGTGACTGCCACCTCGGTCTGGGTGATGTTCGGCTGCAGCGCTCTTCCAGGCTCGGTTCACGTCATCTGCGCTGATACGCCCGGCTAGGGGCAGATGCAATCGCTGACGCGCCACGATCGCATCAAGATCGGGATGTTTGCCCAAAGGCCCCCAGTCGGCCTTGCTCAGGGCTGGGCTGCGTTTTTTGCCCCCTTTGCGTCTTGCCTTGCTCTGGCCCGATCCACCGAATCCACGCTGGGACTGGCTTGTTTCTACGGATGCCCGCGGCGCTCGGGTTGCCACCAAATCGGTCAAATTGGCTTGCATGGTCTGGGGTATCAGCTATGCCTCTATTTATCCACTGTCCTCTATAGCCTGCTAGCCCGTGGTGGTCCAACTTCCGCGAGGGTCAGCATTTGCCAGTGGAGCAAACCATTGAGTTTTGCTTGCTGGTGAAGGGTGGCAATAGTTTTTGCTGGCTTTGCCTTCAATCGCTGAGTAGAGCTTTTAGTTTGCAAGCAGCCGCCGAATTTGACTGGATTGCGACCCTCTTACGCTCAGCTGGCCATCGGTGCTAAGGCTGGTTGTAGGCGGGCGGCGACTCGGCTTTACCTGTTTCACCCGTAAGGCGTAAACGTGTAAGCCAATAGCTATCCCGAGCAGCAGCACCAAACTGAAAGCTATGCGTTGACTGCCGTCGCGGTTCGACATCGGAGTAGGTCCGCGATTCCTCATCATCAGAGTCTCTCAGCAGCAAGAGATGTGAAGACCTCCCCGATCCCAATTCAGCGCCTGCCAGGGCTTCTAGGATTTATTTAAGAATTGAGCGGTCAAGAAGTCGATGCGTCTGCCATCTCTGCTGGCTCTTGCGGCCCTTGTGGGCTTTGTGATCGTGGAGTTGGTGCTCTGACCGGCAGCCAAGAACACCGCTATAAACAGTCAGGGCTTCTAAGGTCAACTTTTACTGCGCCCCTGACCTGTGCAGGCACCCATGCTCCATTCCCTAGCTTTTCTGCTGTCCAGGGGCCAGGAGTTGCCCGAAGAGGGCGTTGATTGGCAGGCTTTGGTCGCGGCCCAATGCCACCAAGGCCCTGATCGCGGCCTGGCTCTGAGGCTGTTTCGCATGCCAGATCAATGGCAGGGAAGCATCGACGAACTGGTGGTTAGTGGCAGCGCCACCATCGCAGGTGCTGACCCCCTCAGCGTCGCGACAGAGAGGCGTTCCCTGATCTGTGATGCAGTGGTGACTCAGTTTGACGTGCCCTCTCTGTGGATTGGCGTCTACGCCGTTAGCGGCCCTGCCGAAGGCTCCTGGCTGCGAGCGCAGCAGGTCGAGCTGCTGGACCGTTTCCCCCTGGCTGAGGCAGAAAACGAAACCTGCTGGTTTTATCCCACCGATAACGGCTCTTACCTTTGTTGGGAAAATCTGACTGGTCTAACTCTGGCTCCGGGACGTATGCCGGAGCATGGCGTGCAGGAGATCCCCATCTCCTACGACCGCGGCGAAGTGCACGTGCTCTGGTCACTGATGGCCGACGACCAGGCGCTTACTTGTGTGGGCCTCACTTATCAGAGCAGGCGCATCGAGTGGCCGATGCTTGAACGCAGCCCAGCACCAAGCGCCACTTGGACCAGCTTTGAGGTCGACACCATGTCTGACCCCAGCTATATCGAACGAGCCCGCATCAGCGTTTTTCCGCAGTGATCGGGCTCAGCCGGGCTCACCGCACGAACAACATCTCCTGATAGGTGGGCAGAGGCCAGAGGTTGTCGTCCACTAGGGCCTCAAGACCGTCAACCACCACACGGAGTTCGGCCATCAACGGCACCAGGGTGTCGGCGGAGTAGCGCATGTGGGCTTCGGTGCCGTGGGGGGGGTGGTCGATGGCGGCTTGCAGCTGGCCGCTGATGACCATCAACGACTGGCATAGCCCAGCCACCTCCTTGGAGGTTTCCGGCGATACCTGAATTCCTAGGGAACTCTGCAGTTGCAGGGACTCAGCTAGTTCGCCGAGGTATCGGATCGCCGCCGGATACACCTGGGTGCGGGCGATTTGAACAGCCAGCTTTGCTTCCACATCAATCGCCAGGATGTATTGCTCGGCATAAACCTCGAAGCGGCTCTGCAGCTCAACAGCTGAAAGTACGCCGGTGCGCTCGAACAAATCGCGGATTGATTGGCGCTCCAACACCGGTAGGGCATCAGCGGTGGTGCGCAGGTTTTCCAGACCCCTTTCCTCAACTGCCATGCGGTGCCATTCATCTGAATAGCCATTGCCGCCAAACACGACTGCGCCGTGCTTTTCGATCAGGGTCTTGAGCACGGCCAGAGCCCCTTCCTCAAGGCCATAGCCACTGCCCAGCTTGGCCTCCAGTTCGCTGGAGATCCAGGCGAGGGAATCGGCCAGGATCGTGTTCAGGGCAACTAGGGGACCGGCCACGGACTGGTTGGAGCCGACAGCGCGAAACTCAAAGCGGTTGCCAGTGAAGGCGAAGGGCGAGGTGCGATTGCGATCGCCGGCGTCCTTGTCGAATTCCGGCAACGTATCCACACCGAAGTCCATCACGCCACCAAGGGCCGAGCCGGAGAGCCGGCCCTCGCGGATCTGGTTGAACACATCCTCCAGTTGGCTGCCCAGATAAACCGAAATGATTGCTGGCGGGGCTTCGTTGGCGCCGAGGCGGTGGTCGTTGCTGGCGGTGGCGATCACGGCCCGCAGCAGGGGGCCATACATGTGCACGCCGCGGATCACCGCTCCGCAGAACATCAGGAACTGCAGGTTTTCATGGGGCGTCTTGCCCGGATCGAGCAGGTTCCCCTGGGTGGCGTTGCCGATCGACCAGTTGACGTGTTTCCCAGAGCCGTTGATGCCGGCGAAGGGCTTCTCGTGCAGGAGGCAGGCCAGACCATGTTTCTTCGCAGTGCTGCGCAGAAGGGTCATGGTGAGCTGCTGGTGGTCGGTGGCAACGTTGGCGGCCTCGAAGAAAGGCGCAATTTCAAATTGGGATGGGGCCACCTCGTTGTGGCGGGTTTTGGCTGGAATTCCCAATCGATACATCTGCCTCTCCACCTCCTGCATGAAAACCTGCACCCGCTCCGGGATGGAGCCGAAGTAGTGATCGTCAAATTGCTGGCCCTTGGCGGATGGGCGACCGAACAGGGTGCGACCAGCAAGCAGTAGGTCCGGCCTTAGGGGCACGTAGGCGCTGTCGATCAGGAAGTACTCCTGCTCGGCGCCGCAGCTGGAGTTGACCGGGGCGATGGTGGTTTCCCCCAGCAGGCTGAGCAGCCTGTGGGCCTGTTTGTTTACGGCTGCGATCGAGCGCAGCAGGGGGGTTTTTTTGTCGAGAGCCTCGCCAGTCCACGAGACGAAGACGGTGGGGATGCAGAGGGTGACACCGTTGGGTGTCTCCATCAGCCAGGCGGGACTAGTGATATCCCAGGCGGTGTAGCCGCGAGCTTCAAAGGTGGAGCGGATGCCGCCATTGGGAAAGGAGGAGCCGTCGGGCTCCCCCTGCACCAGCACCTTGCCGGTGAATTCGGCGAAGACCGTGCCGTCTCCTTGGGGTGAGATGAAGCCGTCGTGCTTCTCGGCGGTGGAGTTTGTGAGCGGATAAAAAACGTGGGAGTAATACAGAGCCCCTCGTGCAGTGGCCCACTCCTTCATGGCCTGAGCCACCACGTTCGCTAAAGAAACGTCGAGTTTGCTGCCCTCCTTGATTGTGCGCTGCACGGATTTAAAAATCTCCTTCGGCAGCGCCGCTTTCATCTTGTCGAGGGTGAAAACGTCGCTAGCCCAGAGCTCATCGAGGGTCTGAATCGGGGCTGTAGGTGCGCAGGGGCGGCTGAGAATCTTTTCGAGCGCTTGAAGGCGTGATTGGGACGGCATGAAAAATTCGCCAATTAACTTCAGTTCACCTACCCAAAGCCGCTCCCCCCTCCACGCTTTGCTGCGGTTGATACCCTCTCCGCGATTGGTTTTGGCTTGACGTGTGCGGTATTCGTGACCACGCTCCTGCGAATTTGAGTAGCCAGCCCCAGACTTTTGCTTTGCAGGGAGTCAGGGATGGCCTCAGCCGATAGTCAGGCGTTGAAGGAGTCGATGCAAAGGCATCTCTTCTTCAGTCAGGCCAAGTCCAGCTCCCTGGCTACCAGCCACGACCATTACCGCTGCCTTGCTTTGGCAGTGCGTGATCGTCTGCTCAAAAACTGGGTCGACACCGCCGACACCTACACCCGCGAGCATGTCCGCACGGCCACTTATTTATCGGCGGAATACCTACTGGGCCCTCACCTGGAAAATAATTTAGTGAATTTGGGCTTGGCTGAGGCAGCCCGGGAGGCCTGCACCAGCTTGGGCTTGAACCTCGAGGAGCTGATCGCTGAGGAGCCCGAACCCGGTCTTGGCAATGGTGGTTTAGGGCGGCTGGCCGCCTGCTTCCAGGAGTCGATGGCGACGCTGGAGCTGCCTGCGATCGGCTATGGCATCCGATATGAATTCGGCATTTTCCGCCAGCAGATCACCCCCCACGGTCAGGTGGAGAGCACCGATCCGTGGCTGGCCCATGGCAATCCCTGGGAGGTGATCCGTCCGGAGTGGAGCTATCCGGTGCAGATCGGTGAACACACCGTGATCGGCGTCGCTTACGACACGCCGATCCTTGGCTATGGCGTAAACACTGCGAACACCTTGCGGCTCTGGTCTGCGGTGGCTCCAGAGGCCTTTGACTTCGCTTCCTTTAACGCCGGGGACTACACCAGGGCCGTGTTGCGCAAGATGCAGGCGGAGACCCTCTCGAAGGTGCTCTACCCCAACGACGAGCTGGACCAGGGCAAGCGCCTGCGCCTCTCCCAGCAGATCTTCTTCGTCAGCTGCTCACTTCAGGACATGTTCCGCATCCTGCGGGGCCAGGGCCTGGAGGTGACCGACTTTCACCGAAAGTTTGCACTGCAGCTAAACGACACCCATCCAGCCATCGCAGTGGCTGAGTTGATGCGGCTGCTGATGGATGAGTACGGCATCGATTGGGATACCGCTTGGTCGATCACCACCGCCAGCATCAGTTACACCAACCACACCCTGCTGCCTGAGGCCCTGGAAACCTGGGGCGTGGAGCTGTTTGAGCAGTTGCTGCCCCGCCAGCTGGAGATCATCTACGAGATAAACACCCGCTTCCTGCGCATGGCCCGGATTCGCTATCCCGGCGATTCCCAAATCCTGCAGCGCATTTCCCTAATTGAGGAGGGTCCACAGCGACGCGTGCGCATGGCCCACTTAGCGGTAGTGGGAAGCCACCACGTCAATGGCGTGGCCGAGCTGCACAGCACCTTGCTGAAGCAGCACCTGTTTGCTGATCTGGCCAGGATCTGGCCGGAGCGCTTCACCAATGTCACCAATGGAGTTACGCCGCGGCGCTGGCTAGCGGTGGCTAACCCACCACTGGCGGCCCTGCTCGACGAGGCGATCGGCGATCGCTGGCGTACCCACCTCGAGGAGTTGCAAGGGCTTGCCGCCTTTGCCGACGACCCTGCCTTCCTGAAGCGCTGGCAGGCGGTGCGGGATCTCGGTAAGCAGCGCCTCGCCCAGTACATGCGCCGCGAGCTGGGGTTGCTGGTGGACCACACCTCCCTTTTCGATGTGCAGGTCAAGCGCATCCACGAATACAAGCGCCAGCACCTGGCGGCCCTGCAGATCGTTGAGCGCTACTTGCGTATCCGCGCCGGTGAAGACCTGCCGCCGCGCACCTTTGTGTTCGGTGGCAAGGCAGCTCCGGGCTATGCCCTGGCCAAGTTGATCATCCGCCTGCTGGTCGGTATCGCCGACGTGGTCAACATGGATCCGGCAATGGATGGCCGCCTCAAGGTGGTGTTCCTGCCCAACTTCAGCGTCAGCTTGGGCCAGCTGGTGTATCCGGCGGTGGATCTCTCCGAGCAGATCTCAACCGCTGGTAAGGAGGCCTCCGGCACCGGCAACATGAAGATGGCTCTCAATGGCGCGGTCACGATTGGTACGCTCGATGGGGCCAACATCGAAATCCGCGACTGCGTTGGGGCGGAGAATTTCTTCCTCTTCGGCCACACCGCAGAACAGATCGAGCAGCTGGGTCACAGCGGTTATCACCCTATGCCCTGGATCGAGCAGGACCCGGCCGTGCGCCAGGCCCTCGAGTTGATTGGCTCTGGATACTTCAGCGAGGGTGATGGCGAGCTATTCCATCCTCTGCTTGCGAGCCTCACCAGCCACGATCCCTTCCGGGTGATGGCGGATGTAGCCGACTACCGCCGCGCTCAAAACGCCGTCGATGATGCTTGGCTCGACCGGGGAAGCTGGGCGCGAATGTCGTTGCACAACACGATGCGCTGTGGCTTCTTCAGCAGTGACCGCTCGATCTCTGACTATGCCGAGCGTATTTGGAAGGTGGGCCGGGTGCCTGTACAGGTCAGCGAAGGCACCCCGGCGCCTTAGGCGCTTGGGGGCTCCGGCTTGTCGCTGTCTTTGAGAGAAGGGAAGGTGGCTCGGATCAGCTGGGCTATTTCCTGGTTTGCCTGGTTGCGGAAATTGGCTGCGGCGCCAGCTTCGAGGACTGGATAGGAGCTAGCTGCATCGCTGCGTAGGGGCTTCCAACTAGTGGCTTCCTGCTGCTTGAGGGCTTCCAGCGGTGCGTCGAAGTCGAAGCTGAGCTCCCTGCCCTGGACGGCGATTGCAGCGATCCAGGCCTCCCGGGCCGGCAGTAGTGCCTTGGCCTTGATGGTGTCAGGCAACCCCAGTACCGGTTCGTAGTGATCCAGGGCGCGTAACTCGGCTTCGAGCAGAATCACCCAGGCTGCTTCTTCGCCGTGCTGCAGGCCAAGACCATCGGCGGCGGCGAGCATGGCATCTCGATAGAGACAAAGCCAGCGGTAGTACGACTTCTGCTGCAGTGTTTTTTTCAGCGAGCTTTTGCCGTGGGCTACCCGCTTTGGCAGGGCTGCTTCAGCTCGCCGCAGTAAAACCCGATCTTCCGGCTCCAGGTTGATGGCGCCCCAGCGCTGCCGGTATTCCCACAGCTCCTCGTATAGGCGCACCTCCTCAGGTGTCCAGCCCAGGCCTTGCAGTTCCTCGCCCCTACTCGTTTCGTCCTTTGCCACCAGCTCGTCTGTTGAACTTGGAGAAAGCGTAGAGGTAGGCCCCAAGCTGTCCCCGGGCGGGCTCAGCGCAACACGAGCACGGGGCGCCAACTTTTACCTAGCTCCTGGTTGGTTTTCCTGCCCGCGGCGGCGTCAACGATTACCTAACTAGGCAGGTCCGTGGGCTCCTCCTGGTTCAGCCAGCCGAGGCCGAATGGGCCTATGAGCACGCTCGCCATCAGCAAACCAACCAGATCCGGCAAGTGAAGCCAGCTTGGAATCATGCGGCTCGGGATTAAGGCGCGCCTTTCCAGCCCGCCAAGTGGGCGGCGGCGCGGGAGAGGGCCAGGGTGCGAGCGCGGGACAGGGCCGGCTCAAGTTGCTGGGAGCTGAAGGGCGGCAGGGGGCGGCTGCGCAGCCAGGCTCCCCAGCGGAATTCATGGAAGGGAATCAGCGGTGCGGGGGCTATGACCCCCTCTTGTTTCAGCTTCCACACCAGGCTGCGGTAGGGGTCGTCCTGTAGGCCTGTGAGCTGCTTTGGTAAGGCGCTGGGGGGCAAGGGTCCAAGGCCCCTGCCGTCATAGAGGTAAAGCCAGCCACGTCGATGTAGGGCTTCAAGCGCCTGCTCGGGTTGGCTGCTTTCCAGCTCGAGCACCACGTATCCGCAGGCGCTAGCGCCGGGTTCGATCTCGATCAGGGCTCGTAGGCGGTGGTGGCGGTCGACCATCCACATCGTGCCATCGCCGCCGCGCACTAAAGGTACGGGCTTGCTGTTGAGGTAAGAGTGGCGTTCGCGGGCATCTTCGGCACCGAAATCGCGCAGCCTGCTCCGCACTTCAGCGATCCCTACGCAGAGCTGGGTGGGGCGCAGCTGGGCGATGGGCACCTCAAGCAGCTCACCCCCTGGGCGCGGGGCCGGCAACGGCTGGTATGGGGGAAGGCGCAGGGCCATGAGGTCAAAGCAGCCCGGATTTAATCATCCTGCTCGCTGCTTCCCGGAATAAGGTCGCCCTTAAGTGCGAGTGGCCATGGTTTATCCCTCCCATCCCGACCTGAGCGCTGGCCCCCTCGGCCCGATCGGGGTGTTGGTTTGCGGCCACGGCAGCCGCAATCGCTTGGCAGTGGCCGAATTTGCTGAGCTAGCCAAGGGCCTCCAAGCGCTGCTGCCCGAGGTGCCTGTTGAATACGGCTACCTGGAATTTGCTAGGCCGATCCTGCGTGATGGCCTGGAGTCGTTGAGAGTTCGGGGTGTTAGCCACGTGCTGGCCGTACCTGCGATGTTGTTTGCGGCGGGTCATGCCAAAAACGACATCCCTTCGGTGCTTAATACCTACGCGGCCGAGACGGGTCTGCGTATCGACTACGGCCGCGAACTGGGGGTTGACCTGAAGATGATTCAGGCCGCCGGGGCCCGGATTCGCGAAGTTCTCGATGACGCTGCTGCAGAGGTGCCCCTGCACGAAACCATGTTGGTTGTGGTGGGCCGGGGGTCTTCCGACCCCGATGCCAATTCCAATGTCGCCAAGGTGACGCGGATGTTGGTGGAGGGTTTTGGTTTTGGCTGGGGCGAAACGGTTTATTCCGGGGTCACCTTTCCGTTGGTGGAGCCTGGACTTCGCCAAGTGGTGAGACTTGGCTATCGCCGGATTGTCGTTTTCCCCTATTTCTTATTTTCCGGGGTGCTTGTGAGCCGGATCCAGCAGCACACCGAGCGGGTGGCCCAGGATCATCCCGAGGTGGAGTTCCTGAAGGCCTCCTATTTGGCAGATCACCCCCGTGTGCTCGAGACCTTTGTGGAGCGTGTGGCGGAGGTGGTGCGCGGTGACGCCAACATGAATTGCTCGCTGTGCAAATACCGGGCCCAGGTGCTGGGCTTTGAGACTGAGGTTGGGGCGCCCCAGCACAGTCACCACCACCATGTCGAAGGGCTTACCGATGGCTGCGACCTCTGTGAGCGCGAGTGCACCGGTGCCTGCCAGCCCAATGGGGTGCCGATTCAGGTGGGCGGCCACAGCCATCACCATCCGCCCTATCCCCACGCCGACCATCCCCTCGGTCCCACAACCCTGCTCCAGGGCCGCAGCAGTTAAGCCCTCTGTGAGATGTCAGGGCATTAGCAACAAAATGTGTTTGCAGGGCTAATTCGAAATTAATCCCGTTGGTTTGACGTGGCTCAGCTTTCTCGGCGCGCAGGAAGTCTCGCGAGACTCCATTTTATTAGTTTTGCTTATTGGTTGGTGTTTTCCACATTTTTGAAGCCTTTCCCCCCGTTTATTAGGCGTTTTCCCCAGAAACTTGGTCATTGAGCCAGTTCAGCTCTGGCGCTTGGGGAATAACTCCTTTTGTTCAGCCTGGTCTTGACAGCAGCGGCAGCAGCAGTCTCTGCAGGCTTTGGGGTGATTACTGCGCACTTATGGAGCCGCCGGCACAGGCAATCTCAGCTGAGAACGGTGTGGTTTCGGTCTGGCTTTCGGGCTTTGACGCACCTGGCGGTGATGTGCCCTACTGAGGAACCCCACCTCTTGTTACCTAATGGCAGCCGAGCGCAGTCACCTCCAACGATGTATGGAGCAGCCCAGCTGCGCAGAAGGTTTACCGGAGGCAGAAGCCGGCAGCATCAGCCTGGAGGCGGAGGTGCCAGAGGTTTTATTTGATGGAATGCGCGAGTTCCTGCGCAGCCACCCCCAGTGGGATCAATACCGCTTGATCTCCTCAGCCCTGTCCAGCTTCCTGTTTCAACACGGCTGCGCCGATCAGGGGGTGAGCCAGCACTACCTCAACGGCCTGTTCATGCGCCGCTGAATTTTTCAGACCTGGTGGCCGATTAGTAAAAAAAGGGCGGAGGGGCCAACCTCCGCCTGAGTCTCCCTTGCCCGACCCTTTAGAGGTCGACAACTTCATTTTGGACAGGTTGCTCAACCCGGTTGTGGCGATAGACACCAGATCGCAAAAGGGTTACGGGGTTCCTTGGCGCAATCTGTGGGCAGCGGCTTCGCAGGCGCGCCATGTAATGGCCATTTCGGTGAGGGTTGGGCTCTGCCAGCCGGCCCGGGGCCAGCAGGCCCCATCGACAACCAGCACATTGGAAGCGCCCCAGCACTGGTTGAGCTGATTCACCACTCCTCCCTCAGGCTTGCTAGCCATGCGCGCGCCGCCGAGTTCGTGGATGTAATAACCAGGTGGTGGCGCATCGGTGCTCACCGCCAGGCTGGTACGGATCCAGGGCTCCAGCAGCGGCAGCACAAATAGCTCTTCAATAGGCCTGATTTGCCCCCCACTAGCTGCCACCACCTCCTCCATGCGGTGGTGCATGTGGGCCACCATTCGCTTCTCGTTCTCTCCCCAGCGGCAGTTGATGTGGGCGGTGGGTAGCCCCCAGGCATCGAGACGTTCGCCGTTCAATGTCACCCGGTTGTCGGCGTTGGCGTGCACGTCGCCGTGACCGATCAGAAAACCAACCGCCTCCCCCCGGCGGCGCTGCAGCAGGGTGGGTGGATCAAAGCGCTGCATAGCTGTCCAGAGGCCGTAGCCGCCATAAAAATCAGCTTCGCTGCCAGCATCAAGATTGACCGTGTTGGGTATGAAGCAGCTACCGGCACCTGAAAGTTCGGTGGGCCCATCAAGGGCCGGTATCCCGGGAATAGAAAAGAAACGACTGCTGGAGACGTGGTCCATCAGATAGCGCCCCAGGCAACCGGAGGGGTCGATTAGGCCGCCGGGCTGGTGGGCTTCGCTCGAGTGCAGCAGGATTCTTAGGGTCTCGATAGTTGAAGCGCAGAGCACCACCAAGGGCGCTTCAATTCGCTCGCGGACTGCAGTTTTGCCATCCACCAGAACCACTCCCCGGGCATGGTCGCCGTCGATCAGTAGATGGCTCACCACAGCGTTGCTGCGCACCTGGGTGCGCCCCGTTGCCAAGGCCCTTGCCAACGTGCGCCCCTGGCTGGCGGAACGTGGCCATCCCGCACCCCGGTGCAGGTTGAAGCCACGCGAGTGGATCAGTGGCAAGCCGAGCTCGTTGCCGATGCTGCGCTGCAGGTGGCGCTCGCCAGGGGTAAAGGGCAGGGGTGGCTGGAAGTGGCCATCGGGCAGCTGGGGCAGGCCGTCGCAAGCGCCGTGCACCTCCAGCAACTGCTCAAGTTGGGTGTAATAAGGCGCTAGCTCGGCGCTGCCGATCGGCCAGCTTGCCCCCTGGCCATCGCGATCAGCGGCACCAAATTCGTAGTCGGATAGGCGCAGGGTGATGCCTCCCCAGGTGAGACTTTTGCCACCCACCTGCCGGCCCCGGCTCCACAAAAATGGAGCGTCGTCTGGGGTTGAGTAGGGATTGAGCCGCTCATCGACGAATAGCTGGGGATTGTGTTTCCAGAAGCCTGGATGGTGTCGCTGCAATCGTTGCTTGCCACTGGCGATGTTGGCCACACGCCGGGCTGTGTTTAGTGGTTCGCTGCCGAAGGCCTGGCGTGATGAGAGTTCAGGACCGGCTTCCAGCACCAGCACTTTCAGCCCCGCCTCGGCCAGCACCATGGCAGCCACACCGCCGGTAGCGCCGGAGCCCACCACGATGGCGTCGGGCTGGATCACGCTGGCGGGGATGGCCATCTTCTGGGCGGTGATCTATGGGGAAGGGTTTAAACAACAAAGCCCCGACAGGGGACTGCCGGGGCTTTGGGAAGTGGTGGCGGGGGCGAGATTTGAACTCGCGACCTTCGGGTTATGAGCCCGACGAGCTACCAGACTGCTCTACCCCGCGTCGACCCTTCAACCATACCAGTCGATGTGCCTGCTGCTGCCTAGTCAAAGCGCAGCTCACCAATCACCTCTAAGCGCAGATGGGGGGCTGGGATAAGGAAGCAAGTGCGCAGCTCTTCAAGAGCTATCGGCGTTAGCCAGCCGAGCTGCTCAAGCAGGTGCAGGGCTACGGATTGCTTGGCTCGGGCAGAGCCGTCTTCCACCTTGATCGCGACCCCCATGCCTTCGCCAACGCGGCTGAGGCACTGGATGCCTTCAGCTCCGCCCTTACTGAGCACCTGGCCATGGCCGCCTCGCATCAGTTCGGTGTCAAATCGCCCCTCCCCGGCCACTAGTTCGGGGTGGGCCAACATCGCCCGGCTTAGGCGCTCCAGATCGGCCTGGCTGCCGCTGCCTAGGTGGGCGTAGAGCAGGGCCATCTGGGCCAGTTGCAGTTGCAGGGTGGGGGCGCCGCAGTCGTCGCGGGCGGTGAGCAGCTCGGCTGCGGGTAGGGCAAGCAAATCTCCCACGCGCTTAAGTACCTCCTGCTGTAGGGGATGCTCTTTTTGGAGATAACTCTCAGTACTCCAGCTCATCTGCCGGCAGGTGGCAAGAAAGGCGGCATGCTTGCCAGAACAGTTGTGTTCCAGTGGGCTTTTGCCGCAGTCCGGCACGGGGCATTGAAGCTGCTCGGCCTCGATTTCAGCGCCCCACAGCAGCTTGAAGGCCTCGCGGGCGTGCATTGCCGTGCCGGTGTGGCTGGCGCAGGCGATTGCCAAGCCCCGCTCGCCGCAGTTGCAATGGTCGGCGGCACCGCTGCTCACAAAAACCGTTGCTTGAAAGGGCTTTAGGGCAGAGCGCACAAAGCTCAGCTGCTGGGGGTCTCCCGCCCGCATCAGTACGCGGCCTCGGCCGTCACAAACGACCGCGTGCACCCGGTGGCGCGATTCCACAATGCCGTTACGCAGTAGGCGCACCTCCAGGGGAGGAACGCCCCCGCGGGCGGTGCCACCAAAACTGGAGGACAGGGTCACAGGAGCCCGGAAGCTGAACTCAGAGAGCCTGACAGAGGCTGGCCCCCACTAACGCAAGGATTACCGCCAGGGCTGCACCCTGTTGCAGCCTCCGTAGAACTGGCTGCACCTGGTGCTGGGCCACCAGTAGATCTTGCTGGCGCCAGGCCAGAGGTTTCTCCCAGACTTGTCCGTCGTACCAACCAGATTCCTCGTATTCGACCCGCTCGGAAACGAGGCGGCGATGCACGTAGTTCCAACCAAGCCACTGACGCACTAGTAGCAGCATCGGCAGTGCCACTGCAGCCAACATGCCCAGTAGCACAAGCTGGGCCGGGTGGTGACGCAATACCCAGCTACCGCTTGCCACCAGTATAGATACGGGTAGCAGAAGCAACCAGCTGGTTGCTAATGGGCGCAGTAGGCCTAGCAGGTCTTGGGAAGGCCAAACAAAAAACCAGGAGGCCAGCAACTGCTCGTATTCCTGCAGCGGCCGTTGCTCGGGAGGCACCGGGCACGGCATGGCGTTCAGAGGGAAACTGCTTGGATCGAGCTTATGAAGCGCACCTGTTCACCGTGGCCCCAGAAGGATTCGAGGTCGTAGTAGGCGCGCTCACTTGGGGTAAGCACGTGCACAATCACCTCTCCGTAATCGAGAAGCATCCAGCGGCCTTCCTTCTGGCCTTCGCGCCGTAGGGGCAAACGGCCAGTGATCTCCTCGATCTGATCCTCAGCTGAGCGGGCGATGGCCCTCACCTGCACGTCGGAGAGGCCGCTGCAGATCACAAACCAATCGGCCAATGACGACACCTCGTCAACACGGATCAGGAGAATGTCCACGGCCTTGCGGTCGTCACAGGCTTCTGCCGCCAGCCTTGCCAGCTGCTCGCTGTTGAGCTCCTGGTGGGTTGTGGACCCGCCGGCGGGGGAATCAGCCATACACATTCTCACTGGTGACGGATTGGCGCGAGCCCTGTTGCTGAGCCATTTCGGCTCGGGCCTTGCCGGCACTCTTGCGCAGTGCTTCGAGCCGGTCTTCGTAGAAGGCGCGCTTCTTTTTCTTTCGGGTCTGCTCCACCAGCTCCTTGAGAGCGCCGCCCAAGCTCTTGTAGGCATTGGGCAAGGTGTAACCGAAGCGGGTGGCCAGGTCGATGGCCCGCTCGTCGGCGGCAATGGCGTCTTGAAGACGCTTTTCTGAGTTGTTTTTGCGATATAAGCGATAGCCGGCAAAACCAGATAGGCCCAGGGCCATCACCAGCAGGAGGCCGTCCTGCACCCACAGTTCACCGATTGCTCCACCTAGGCCGATCGCCAAGGCCGCCATCTCCCAACCATCGCGGGGCACGGCATCGTTCTGGACGCGACCCACTTCATGCCAAAAAAGTAGGTTGCGGTGGTCGATCGCTAGCCCGTCCCAGCTTTCCAAGTTGACTTGGATTTCGACTTCATCTCTACCGATCTCCTCGATGGTGATCAGGGGAGGTTCCACCGAGGCGGCTGCTTCCACAAACACCCAGCTCTGCAATTCAGGTGGCAGCAGCCCTTTCAGGCGCTGGAGCTCACTCATCAGGGGCTTCCAAGTTGTTTATCAGGTTAGCGATTCAAGCCGCAACTGCTGCCGGGGGGGCGTGAGAGGCTAGGCAGGTTTGGCTTGCCCGCCCCCTATGCCCCGCCGCACGGACCTCAGGCGAATCCTGCTGCTGGGCTCGGGGCCAATTGTGATCGGCCAGGCCTGCGAATTCGATTATTCCGGCACCCAGGCTTGCAAAGCGCTGCGGGCAGAAGGCTTTGAAGTGGTGTTGGTGAATTCCAACCCCGCATCAATCATGACCGATCCGGACATGGCGGACCGCACTTATATCGAGCCGCTTACGCCCGAGGTGGTGGCAAAAGTAATTGAGATTGAGAAGCCTGATGCTCTGCTGCCCACAATGGGCGGCCAGACAGCTTTAAATCTCGCTGTAGCGCTGGCTGAAAACGGCACCCTTGAAAAGCACGGGGTGGAGCTGATCGGCGCCAACTTGCAGGCGATCCGCAAAGCGGAAGACCGGCTGCTTTTTAAGCAGGCGATGGAACGGATCGGGGTTGCCGTCTGCCCCTCAGGCATCGCCAACACCCTGGAGGAAGCGGAGCGGGTTGGCGAAGTCATCGGCAGCTATCCCCTCATTATCCGGCCGGCCTTCACCCTGGGCGGCAGCGGTGGGGGCATCGCATATAACCCCGAGGAGTTTCGCGCCTTCTGCAAAAGCGGCCTGGAGGCCAGTCCCGTCTCCCAGATCCTGGTGGAGCAGTCGCTGCTTGGCTGGAAGGAATTCGAGCTGGAGGTGATGCGCGATAGCGCTGACAACGTGGTGATCGTTTGCAGCATCGAAAATCTTGATCCGATGGGAGTGCACACCGGTGATTCGATCACCGTGGCACCAGCCCAAACCCTCACTGACCGCGAATACCAACGGCTACGCGACCAGTCGATTGCCATCATCCGAGAGATCGGTGTTGATACCGGAGGCAGCAATATTCAGTTCGCGATCAACCCCGTCAACGGCGACGTGGTGGTGATTGAGATGAACCCACGCGTGTCGCGTAGCTCGGCGCTTGCTTCGAAGGCCACCGGCTTCCCGATCGCCAAGATCGCCGCCCGGCTGGCGGTGGGGTACACCCTCGATGAAATCCTCAACGACATCACCGGTGCCACGCCTGCTTGCTTCGAACCCACGATCGATTACGTGGTCACGAAGATTCCACGCTTCGCCTTCGAGAAGTTTCGCGGCAGCCCCGCTTTGCTCACAACTTCGATGAAGTCGGTGGGCGAGGCGATGGCTATCGGTCGCTGCTTTGAGGAGTCGTTCCAAAAGGCGTTGCGCTCCTTGGAAACGGGCCATGCCGGCTGGGGTTGCGACCGCCCCGACGCTGCAAGCGATCCCATGCTGGCCCCCGATCCCACCACCCTGGAGCGGGCCCTGCGCACCGCTACTCCCGAGCGTATTTTCGCCGTGCGCGAGGCGATGCTCGCCGGCCGTAGCGACGACGAGATTCACCAGCTCAGCGCCATCGACCCATGGTTTTTGGCCAAGCTGCGCCGAATCCTCGAGGCTGAGCAACGGTTGCTGCGTGGCCGCCAGCTGTTTGAGCTCGATGCTGCCCCCCTGCTCGAACTCAAGCAGTTGGGCTTCTCAGACCGTCAGATCGCTTGGGCCACCGGCAGCGATGAACTCATGGTGCGGCGCCACCGTCAGGGGTTGGGCATCAATGCTGTGTTTAAAACTGTCGATACCTGCGCAGCGGAGTTTGCCTCCATCACCCCATATCACTACGCCACCTACGAGCGGCCCTTGGAGCGGCTCAATGGGGCTGGTGAGCTGGAGATCGTCCCGCCTGAAAACGAGGTGCAGCCCGAGAGCCGCCAAAAGGTGATGATTTTGGGCGGTGGGCCAAATCGCATCGGCCAGGGCATCGAATTTGACTATTGCTGCGTGCATGCCTCCTTTGCCTTGCAGGCAGAAGGGTTTGCCACCGTGATGGTGAACAGCAACCCGGAGACGGTGTCTACCGATTACGACACCAGCGACCGGCTCTATTTCGAACCGCTCACACTCGAAGACGTGCTCAACGTGATCGAGGTGGAGCATCCCGAGGGGGTGATCGTGCAGTTTGGCGGCCAGACACCGCTGAAGCTGGCGATTCCCCTGCTGCGCTGGCTGGCCTCCCCCGAGGGCCTGGCCACCGGCACCAGCATCTGGGGCACCTCGCCTGAATCGATTGATGCGGCGGAAGACCGGGAGCAATTTGAAGCGATCCTGCGCCGACTGGAGATCCGCCAGCCCCGCAATGGCTTGGCTCGCAGTGAGCCCGAAGCCCGGGTCATCGCTGCGCGCGTGGGCTATCCAGTTGTTGTGCGCCCTAGCTACGTGCTGGGCGGGCGGGCAATGGAGGTCGTCTATGACGAAGCCGAGCTCAATCGCTACATGGTGGAAGCGGTGCAGGTGGAACCAGACCACCCAGTGCTGATCGACCAGTACCTCAACAATGCAATTGAGGTAGACGTTGATGCCCTTTGCGATCGGGATGGGGTGGTGCTGATCGGCGGCGTGATGGAGCACATCGAACCAGCCGGCATCCACTCGGGCGACTCGGCTTGCTGGCTGCCTTCAGTGAGCTTGAGCCAGGCAGCCCTGGCCACGATCCGAGCCTGGAGCCGCGCCCTGGCCCTGGCCCTAGGGGTGCGCGGCTTGATCAACCTGCAGTTTGCGGTGCAAATCGACCCTGTTCAGGGCGAGCGAGTGTTCATCATCGAGGCAAATCCCCGGGCATCCCGCACGGTGCCCTTCGTGGCGAAGGCAACTGGCGTGCCCCTAGCCAAGGTGGCAAGTCAACTGATGGCCGGCCGCACCCTGGAGGAGCTGGGGCTCACGGCCGAGCCCCGACCGCCCCTGCAAACGGTGAAGGAGGCGGTGCTGCCCTTTAAGCGCTTCCCTGGCTCAGACATCTTGCTGGGCCCCGAAATGCGCAGCACTGGCGAGGTGATGGGCATCGCCAGCAGCGCTGGCATGGCCTATGCCAAGGCCGAGCTGGCTGCAGGGGAGGCCCTACCCACCAGCGGCACCGTGTTTCTATCCACCCACGACCGCGACAAGCCTGCCCTGCTGCCCGTGGCTGAGCGGCTGGTGGGGTTGGGCTTTGCCCTTATCGCCACCGGCGGCACCGCTGAGGCGCTTCGGGCCGCTGGCCTACAGGTGGAATCAATCCTCAAGGTGCATGAGGGCCGCCCCAACATTGAAGATGCGATCCGCTCGGCCCGTATTCAGCTGATCATTAATACCCCGATCGGCCGCCAGGCCGCTCACGACGACAAGTATCTGCGCCGGGCCGCCCTCGACTACTCAGTGCCGGCGGTGACAACCCTCGCCGGTGCAAGGGCGGCGGTGGAGGCGATCACGGCGTTGCAGCAGCAGACCATCGAGGTGCATGCCCTGCAGGACATCCATCCCGGACTCTCTAGTTAGGGTTGGGAACCCGATAGATCTCGCCTTGACAGCCAGCACTCAAGTAAGCAACCAGATCACTGCAGGCAGCGACTGCGCAGCGGCCTTCCGGGCCGCCTATGAAAATCGCTACACCTGGGAGCCAGGCTTCGGCGGCTATCAGGGCAGTTGCCTCTGGCAGCAAGGCGAAAAAAAGGTGGAGGGGACTTTTGTGGTGGGCGCCGACCTCAAGGCGACCGTGGCCGGCGTTGCCGATGAAGAGATTCATAAGGCCTTGGCTTCCCAACTCTGGGAGGTAGCGATCCACCGGGTGCGGCGCAGCTTTGAGCAAACCCACGGCGCCAATAGCTTCAGCGCCGGCGACACGGACGCAGTGGGCACTGAAGTGATTGTGGGCGGTAAAAACGAAGGCGATCGTTATCGCATCAAGGCAGATGTGGTGACGATGGTGCATCGCCACATCCACGGCACCGTGGTGACGATCTTCACTGAGAGCACAACAGACACCGGCAGCGGCTACTTGAGTCGCAGTTACACCAGTCAGTACGCCGATCCGGCAACCGGCGAAGCTACGGGTGGCATCAGCCGTTTCACCGACACCTTTGTGCCGCTGACAGAGGCTGGACCATGGGTGTTGAGCGAGCGGGTGGTTGAGACCGCTGCCCATGGCGACACATCGGCTGGCACCCAGGTGTTTCGTTTCGAGGATCTTGCCCCCTTGGCTTAGGCGAAAAGGTCGCTGCTTGGCACATTGCAGAGATGTTCTCTGTTTGTGTTGGTGTATTCGATTTTGGCCTGGCCAAGGAGCGCCAGGGTCAGGTGCTCAACTCAGGCGAAGTGTCCCTGACCTCCCAGGTGTTTGACCACGATCGGCTGGGACAACTTCAATAATTGCTATGCCAGGTTCAATCTGGCGGTGCGGGCATTGATGGAGAGTCTCCGGACAAAATGGCCTTTGAGCCCTAACTAAAACGGATTTGACGCTGAACAAAGGGGCAGTAGCTACGGTCGGCATTACGGCCTTCAGATCACCCCTCTCTTTAGGGCAGTGGGGTGACGTTTTGCAGTTTGTCGTTCAGCTGGCTGGCCATAGCTTGGCGGCCCACTGCAAGCACCTTCAGGGTGTCTTCATGCATGCGCAGCTGGGCATCAGCTACTTGCATGCCCCGCACCAGCTCCTTCATCTCATCTGGCAAGCCGTTGAGGTCATAGCGCTTACCCTCGAAGGTGAGCACGGGCGGTTGGTTGTCAGGCTGTTGAGTGATGTTGTCCAAGAGGGGCAAAATTCTTTCACTCTCAGGATACGGGTGGTAGGCCAACCGGTCGCTTGAAGAAAAACATCAGTAGGGGGCCCACCTGAGCTGCTTCCATCATCTCCCAGTTTTCCTTGCCTAGGGCATTGAGAAAAAACTGCAGCTGCTCGGCTGGGTGACGTGGTTTGGTGGCCGCGGCGTCGTATTGCTGCGGAAATTCCTTTTTTAGAAACTCAGAGCTCAAGGCACCGCCGAGCTTTTCACTGTCTGCCTCGGGGGAGGGAGGACCCGGCGGATTGCCGCTCTCCACGTTGATGTGGATCACCCGGTACTCCCATGCCATCAGGCTTGCAGATGAATGAATTGGCGCTCGCAGAGTTCGCGGTAGCGGCCTCCCTGAGCCATCAGCTCATTGTGACTGCCCTGTTCGACGATGCGCCCGCCATCGAGCACCAGGATCCGGTCTGCACCCTGAACTGTGGCTAGCCGGTGGGCGATCACCAGCACGGTGCGGCCAGCCATTGCCTGCTCCAGGCCCCGCTGCACCGCCTCCTCCGCTTGGGCATCTAAGGCGCTGGTGGCCTCATCTAGCAATAGCACCGCCGGGTTGCCAAGCACGGCACGGGCGATGGCCAGCCTTTGCAACTGGCCGCCAGAAAAGTTGCTGCCCCGTTCTTCGATGCGGCTGGCGAAGCCCTGGGGCAGGGCTTCGATGAAGCCGGCTGCATTGGCCAGGCTGGCTGCTTGGCGGATGGCAGCCTCGCTGGCCGGCCTGCCGAAGGCGATCGCTTCAGCCACCGTGCCAGAAAACACACTGCTTTGTTGGGGCACCAGGGCGACTGCGCGGCGTAGCTCCCGCGCTTGTAGATCGGCCACGTTGTGGCCGTCAAGCAGCACCTGGCCATGCTGGGCGGTGTTGAAGCGCAGCAGCAGGGAGAACAGGGTGCTTTTGCCGGCACCAGAGGGGCCCACTAGGGCTACCACCTGGCCAGGCAGCACCTGCAGATTTAGGTCGTGCAGTACTGGTTGGGTGGGGTTGTAGCCGAAGCGCACCTGCTCGAGCACCAACTCGCCGAGCACACTGCCAAGCGGCTGGGCCGTGGGGCGGTCTGGAGCTTCTACTGGTTCGGCTTCGATCGCCCGCAGTCGCCGCAGCGAGGCCTGGCCCTGCTGAAGCTCGTTGAAGTTGGTGGTGAGGTGGGAGATCGGATCAATCAACATCAGCAGGGCCGCCACGTAGCTGCTGAAGCCTTGACTGTTGAGGCCGCCGGCCTGAATCCGGGCGGCTCCGAGTAGCAGCACCGTGAGGATGCCGGCTGCTTCAAGGAAACCCACCACTGGGTGCTGTAAGGCGAGCAGTTTTAGGGTGCGGTATCGGGCCTGTCGGTGCAGGTCGATTTCGGTGTCGAAGCGCTGCTGCAGCCATGGTTCGGCTGCGAAGGCTCGCACAAGGGGCAGGCCGGCGATCGCCTCACCTAGCAACCCTGCAAGCTCACTCACTTGCTTCTGGCTGCGTTCGGCGGCCGCCATCACCCGGGCGCCAAAGCTACTCACCAGCACTACGACTACAGGCGCCAGCAGAAGGGTTGCCGTAGCAAGTGGCCAATCGAGCCACACCATGTAGCCGAGCACCACAACCAGCTGCAGGGCGCTCGGGGTGGTGTCTTGGATGGTTTTGTAAATCACCTCGCCTACCCGGTCGGCGTCTTCGGTGAGGCGATAGGTGAGGTCGCCGGCCGAGAGTTTTTCGAGGGCACCGAATTCAAGCCGTTGCAGTCGGGCAAACAGACCTCGCCTCAACTCCTGACTAACCCTCAGGGCCGGCCCTGCAAGCAAGGTGTCCTGGCCGAATTGGGCTGCCTTCTGCACTAAAAACAGACCCAGGGCCGCGGCGATTGTGCGTAGCACTAGCGGAAAGTTGCCAGCGCCGATGGCAGGAATCAGCTGGCCAGCCAGCCAGGCCAGCAGCGGCCAGCAGGCCACAAAGATCACCATGCACAGCCCACCTGCCAGCAGTCGCCGGCTGTGTGGTTTCAGCAGCGGCCAGAGGTGTCGAAACCCGGCCGGCGAAGGTGCAAGCATGCGGTAACGCTATCGCTGCTTCTCTAAGCCGCCCCTTGAAACTCGACCAATTTCTTAAGTACGAAGGCCTGGTGGGCACCGGCGGCGAGGCAAAGCTGCGCATTCAGCGGGGTGATGTGCGCGTGAATGGCGCCATCGAAACCCGTCGGGGCCGTCAGTTGGCCCCTGGTGATGCGGTGGAGCTCAACGGCCGCGAGCTGTTGTTTATGGGTCCCCGGCCGCTGGCCCATTAGGTTTTCCTCACAGTGCTGAAGAGGGCTGATGCGTAAGGCCGTGATCGCGGGTAATTGGAAGATGCACATGACCTGTGCTGAGACGCGGGTATTTGCAGCCACGTTTCGGCCACTTATTGCCAACCTCCCAGACGACAGGGAGGTGGTCATCGCTCCGCCTTTCACTTCGATTCCAACTCTTTGTCGCCACCTGGAGGGTGCTGGCGTGGAGTTTGCTGGCCAAAACGTGCACTGGGAAGACCAAGGGGCCTACACCGGCATGATTTCGGCTCCGATGCTGCTGGAGCATGGGGTGAGCTACGCCATCGTTGGTCACAGCGAGCCCCGCAAGTACTACAGCGAAAGCGATGAGCAGATCAACCTGCGCGCCCGTAACGCCCAGCGCCATGGAGTGATACCAATCCTGTGCGTGGGTGAAAGCCTCGACCAGCGCGAATCAAATGAAACCGAGCGGGTGATTCACCGCCAGATCGAACAGGGCCTAGAGGATGTGGATCCCACCCAATTGGTGGTGGCCTACGAGCCGATTTGGGCGATCGGCACCGGCAAGACCTGTGCCGCCGAGGAAGCAAACCGCATTTGTGGTCTGATCCGGGGCTGGGTGGGCAACCCTGGCGTCACTGTGCAATATGGCGGCTCGGTGAACCCTGCCACCATCGACGATTTGATGGCCCAGAGCGACATCGATGGCGTGTTGGTGGGTGGTGCCTCCCTTGATCCGGTGAGCTTTGCCCGCATCGTCAACTACGGCCGCTGAATCTGGCCCTGCTGTGATGGACCAACCCCGTTTCGCCTGGGGCGAGCGCACCGCAGTGATGGGGGTGCTGAACCTCACCCCCGACTCCTTCAGCGACGGCGGTCGCCTCGCCAGCGCGGCGCAGGCGGTGCGCGCTGCTGGGCGGATGCTGGCCCAGGGCGCCGATCTGCTCGACTTGGGTGCCCAGAGCACCAGGCCCGGTGCCGAGGAGGTGGGTCCCGAGCGGGAGCTGGCACGTTTACTGCCTGCTCTCACTGCCATTCGCGCTGCCCATCCAGGCGCCCTGCTCTCGATCGATAGCTTTCATGCGGTGGTGGCCGAGGCGGCCTTGGCGGCAGGAGCCCACTGGATTAACGACGTCAGCGGTGGCCGGCGGGATCCTGCCCTGCTGCGCTTGGTGGCTGCGGTTGGATGTCCGCTGGTGCTTATGCACAGCCGCGGCAATAGCCGCAGCATGAACTCCCTTGCCCATTACGACGATGTGGTGGCTGAGGTGCGGGCTGGCTTACTAGAAGCCACTGAAAGGGCGCTAGCGGTGGGGGTGCGCCCGCGGCAGCTGATCTGGGATCCAGGGTTGGGCTTCGCTAAGGACACAGACCACAATCTGGATTTACTCCGGCGCCTAGGGACCCTGGCGGCCGAAGGCTTTCCCCTGCTAGTTGGGCCTTCGCGAAAGCGGTTCATCGGTGCTGTGCTGAACGTGCCAAGGCCACGGGCGCGGCTATGGGGCACGGCGGCGGTGTGCAGCCAGGCGATCGCCCAGGGGGCCCGAATCCTGCGTGTGCACGACGTTGGACCAATAGTGCAGGTTGCCCGGATGGCCGACGCGCTCAGGCCTACTAATCACCCAGAACCTTCTCATTGACTTTTGCCAGCGAGAGAAAGCCTGGATTGATGCAGCCGATTTTGATTGAAGCTCTGTTTTAAATATCTCCAAGGTTTTGGCGATGGAAGTTTGTTTCGATGATGCCGGCGGCATTGAGATCGCCTTCCAATACCTGAAGCGTTTGCAACCCTTTATTCACCCCTCAGTGACCCCCTCAATCCGGTCTTCAATCTCCTGATAGATCTCCTGCAACTGGGCAATGTTCTCATCGCTGGTTTCCCAGTAGCCGCGTCCATTTACTTCCAGCAGGGTTCCCACGATGCGGCGGAAGCTGTGTGGATTGAGCTCCATCAGTCGCTTGCGCATCTCCGGATCGTTGATGAAGGTGTCGTTTGCCTCTTCGTACACGAAATTGTCTACAGAGCCGCTGGTGGCGCTCCAGCCCAGGGTGAAGTTGAGCCGCTTGGCCACTTCGCGCACACCCTCGTAGCCGCTATTCAGCATTCCCTCATACCACTTGGGATTTAGCAGCTTGGTGCGCGAATCGAGCCGGATCGTTTCGCTCAAAGAGCGCACCTGGGCATTTGCAGTGGTGGTATCGGCGATATAACTCGTCGGTGTCTTGCCATCGTCACGCAAGCCGGCGATGAGCTTGGTGGGGTCGGAATCAAAGTAATGGCTCACATCAGTGAGGGAAATCTCAGCTGAATCCAGGTTCTGGAATGTCACGTCAGCCGTTTTCATGGCTGATTCGAACACTTCTCGGTTCTGGTTCATTTCACCTGGATTGTCGGCGTTGAAGGCAAAGGTTTTGCGTGAGAGATACATCTCCTGCAGCTCATTCTCCTCCTCCCAGGTGCTGTTTTCCACCGCCAGATTCACATTTGAGCTGTAGCTACCGCTGGCATTGGAAAACACCCGCGTCGCCGCATCCCGCAGAGATACTCCCTGGGCCGCCGCCTGCTCTTGGGCGTGGCGACGCACAAAGTTCATTTCAAGAGGTTCATCAGCCTCCGCTGCCATCTTCACGCCCTGATCGATCAGGCCCATCTGGTTGATAAACAGATCGCGGAACACGCCGCTGCAATTCACCACCACGTCGATACGGGGCCTGCCCAGCTCTGCAAGGGAGATCAGCTCAAGCTTGTTTACCCGGCCTAGGGAGTCGGCCACTGGCCGCACACCGATAAACCAGAGGATCTGAGCCAGGGATTCGCCGTAGGTCTTGATGTTGTCGGTGCCCCAGAGCACGCAGGCAATCGTTTCGGGCCAGGAGCCCTGCTCGGCTTTCTGGCGCTCGATTAGCCGATCTACCACAACTTTGGCGGCAGCAATTGCGGCGCGGGTGGGGATCGATTGGGGATCAAGTGCGTGGATGTTTTTGCCGCTGGGCAGCACGCCAGGGTTGCGGATCGGGTCACCGCCTGGGCCGGGAAGCACGTATTCGCCGTCGAGGGCCTTAAGAAGGCTCTGCATCTCCATATCCGCGCAGATTTGTTCAAGGCAGAAGCGCAGGTAGCCAAACAACTTGTCGAGCTCAGCTTGGTTAACCCCGGCAAAGCCTGCGTTGCGGCAGGCACTAAGCCAGGGACTAGGCAACTGGAAGCCGAATTTCTCCAGCAGGGCAATCAACCAACCAAAGTTTTGACGCAGGGTTACCCGGCCATCAGCGCCGGTAACGGCCTTCACCATGGCGCTCACCGCCGAGCGACACACCTCGGTAATCGTGCGGTTGAGCTCTACATCAACTAGTACGCCGTCGTCGTTGCCTTTGTAGATGTCAGCAATCGTGCGGCCCCGGCTTTCGGCAAGCAGGGCTGGCAGGGAGCGCAGGCCATCTTCCTCACGCTCAAGGGCCGCAATATTCACCAAAGTCGCCATCGCCTCCTCAGCGGTAGGCGGCTTACCAATCGTGTGCAAGCCGCAAGGCAAGAGCCGGCTTTCGATTTCCATCAGCTGGCGGTACACCGCACCCACCACACCATCGCGGCCATCAAGGCCCATCTCTGAAGCATCAAGATCAGAGAAGGAAATGTCCTTGTCGAGATTGCACTGGCGCGCCGTTTCCACAATCGCGTTGACGATCTGCACGCCCCGGCTGCCCTCACGTAGTTGTTGATAGCTACCTACCAGCTCACCGAGTTCCTTGAGGCCCCGATAGAGGCCGGCATTTTCTGCCGGTGGTGTGAGGTAGCTGATCGTGGAGGCGTAGCCACGCCGCTTGGCGATCGTGGCTTCGCTTGGGTTATTAGCGGCGTAGTAATAGAGGTTTGGCAGGGCGCCAATTAGTGAATCGGGGTAGCAGGTTTCGCTCATGCCCATCTGCTTTCCAGGCATGAACTCCAGCGAGCCGTGGGTGCCGAAGTGCAACACCGCATCGGCTCCCCACACCTTTTCCAAATAGGTGTAGTAGGCGGCAAATCCGTGGTGGGGGCTGGCGCTGCGCGAGTAGAGCAGCCGCATCGGATCGCCCTCGTAGCCAAAAGTGGGTTGCACGCCCACAAACACATTGCCGAAGTGGCGGCCGTAGATCAGCAGGTTGGTGCCGTCGCTGTTCAGGTTGCCGGGGGGCTTGCCCCAGTTTTCTTCAAGTCGTTCGGAGTAGGGGGTGAGCCGCTCGTACTCCTCCACGCTCATGCGGTGGGCGATCGCCAGCTCCGGTGCACCCTGGAGGGCTTCTGGATCGTTGATCACCGCCTCCATTAGGGCCTTGGAATCCCGCGGCAGGCCCTCCACGTCGTATCCCTTTGCCTTCATCTCCTCGAGCACCCGGAAGATCGAGCCAAATACATCTAGGTAGGCCGCCGTGCCGACGTTGCCCTTATCTGGGGGGAAGCTGAACACGGTTATCGCCAGCTTCTTTTCAGCCCGAGGCTTGATCCGCAGGGAGGCCCAGCGGATTGCGCGCTCTGCGATCGCTTCGACCCGGTCTTGCAGGGTGTGGGCTTTGCCGGTGGCGTCGTCGCGGCCGCTGAGCACGATTGGCTCTATAGCGCCATCTAATTCTGGGATGGCGATCTGTAGGGCCACCTGAACTGGGTGCAGACCTAGATCGCTCTCCTCCCACTCTTGGGTGGTTTGAAACACCAGCGGCAACGCCACCATGTAGGGGCGGTTCAGCTTTTTGAGCACCTCAATCGCCTTGGGGTGGTCCTGCCGAGCCGGACCACCCACAAGGGCAAAACCCGTGAGTGACACCACCCCATCCACCAAGGAGACCTCAGGGTTGAGAGGGTCGTAGAAAAAGGCATTGACTGGCTTGGTGAAATCAAGCCCACCGCAGAACACCGGGATCACCGTGGCGCCGCGGTATTCCAATTCTTGAATGATCGCCACGTAGTGAGCTTCATCGCCAGTGACGATGTGGCTGCGCTGCAGCACTAGGCCGATTACCGGAGTGATGAGGGCCTTCTCGCTTAAATCGCTGCGGCTGGAATTCCAGTTTAAATATTCCTTTAAATCTTCAAACATTCCCGGCGCTAGTGGGTGCCAAATACCCAGGTCAGGGAATACCTCGGGCTCTGCAACAACCACCTCAGTTCGATTGGCAGCTTCGCTAGTGCCGCCTCGTGGGAATACGTATTTATCGGCCAGCATCAACAGAAAATTCCTGAGATTGTCTGGGGTGCCGCCCAGCCAATACTGAAAGCTGAGCATGAAGGAGCGGGCATCTTGCGCCTTCTCCACCGGCAGATATTTAAGAACCGTCGGCAGGGTGTTGAGCAGCTTCAACATCGCGTCTTGGAAGCCGGCTCCGCCAGCCTCCTTGCGCTTTTTCATGAAGCTGGCGATGGCGCTCTTGCTCTGGCCCAACTGGGCCATTGAAAAGGTGCCGAGTTTGTTGAGTCGCATCACCTCCGGCATGGAGGGGAATACCACCACTGCCTTAAGCCGGTCTCGGTGCGGAGCTACCGCTTCCACTACCTTCTGGGCCAGGTCTTCAATGAAAATTAGCGAAGCAATAAAGACATCCGCCGCCGCCACATCTGCCTGGAAGTCGGCGTAGTTTTGGGGGTCGCGCAGTTCCTCAATCAGGTAGCCGCTCAGCTCGATCGCCAGTGGGCTGTTTTGGGCGTTAAGCGATTTGGCTGCAAGGGTCAGCGCGTTTTGGTACTGGGGCTCAAGCACCACATAAACGGCCTTCATCACGGCACGGCCATTCACTTCTCCGGGCGTAACGCGGCGGTTGGTGGAGCGAACCTGCGTGAACATGCGCGCGGATTAAGGGTTATTGGCGAATCTACGGGGGTCACTGCCTTTACGGGTGATCTTGCCTTGCATGCCCCGCATAGGGTTGATATCAGCGCTTTTCAAACGCCATGGTTCCTGCTCCCGATACGGCCTTAGGGGTAACGATCCCCGTTGTGGTGGCCGGTGCGCTTGGCCGCATGGGCGCCGAGGTGGTGCGGGCCATGATTGCGGCCACCGACTGCAGCCTTGTAGCCGCCATCGACACCACCCCCGGCAAGGAGGGTGCCGATCTAGGTCTTGAACTAGGCCTCGGTGAGTTGGAAGTGGCTATCACGAGCGACTTTGAGGGTGCCCTTTGCCAAGCCAGTCAGGCGGCTCGCCAGGGTGGATCTGCGGTGTTGGTGGATTTCACCCATCCATCAGTGGTCTACGAGCACACCCGTGCGGCGATCGCCTACGGCGTGCACCCGGTGATCGGCACCACCGGCCTGAGCCAGTTGCAGCTAGCAGATCTGGCCAGCTTTGCCGATAAGGCCTCTGTGGGCGGTGCAGTGATCCCCAACTTCTCAGTTGGCATGGTGCTGCTGCAGCAGGCTGCCGCCGCCGCCGCCCGCTTCTATGACTTCGCCGAGCTCACGGAACTCCACCACAACCGCAAGGCAGATGCCCCCAGCGGTACTTGCATCAAAACCGCCGAGTTAATTGAGGAGCTTGGTAAAGCCTTCAACCCCCAGCAGGTGGAAGAGCACGAAACCCTGGCGGGCTGCCGCGGTGGCCAAAGGGAGAGCGGCCTGCGCTTGCACTCGATCCGCCTACCGGGGCTGGTGGCCCACCAGGAGGTGATATTTGGCGCGCTAGGTGAGACTTATACCCTGCGCCACGACACCATTGACCGCTCCGCCTACATGCCTGGAGTACTTCTCACCGTGCGTAAGGTGCGCCAGCTCAGAGGTCTGGTGTACGGCCTGGAGCGGCTGATCTGATGCTGCTTCCCCTCCGCCCTGGCGAGCTGCTCCGCCTGATCCCAGCGGTGGCCACAGGCCCCCAGTTTAATTTCTGCACCGGCAATCCCCGCAAGGTCCTTCAGCGGGTGCTGATCTCGGTGATCGGCGCGGTGATTGCCCTTTTAATAAGCCAAACCCTGTTGTTCTCCAGCCAGTTCGGTCCGGTATTTCTGGTAGTCGGCTTTGTTTTTGCCCTCTACTTGCTCTGGGGACCGATCCTCGAGGCTGGTCAGAAAAATTCCAGCCTGCGCCGTTATCCGGCTGCAGCCCTGTTTGAAGGCCAGATTGCAGATTTATATACACGAGAAATCGTGGAGGAGCGCCGCGAACAGGCAAATAACGACGGCCGCTTGGAGCTGGTGGAAAACCGCCGCACCTGGCTCACCCTTGAGCTTGAAGACGAGGAGGGCTATCTCGGCAAGGTCCGCTTCCCTTATGTAAAAAAGCATCAGCAAATTCGTGCTGGGATGGTTGTACGGGTGTTGGTGCTCAGTGAAAGAAAGGATTTTTCGCAGGTAGGAGCAATTAGCGACGCCTGGCTGCCCCAGCTGAAGCTTTGGGTTGGTGAATACCCCTTCCTGCTGCGACCTGCCTTTGAGGAGCTCTGCCTTAAGCGGTTCCGCTGAGCCTGATGCGGCTTTATCTCCTGGCCACAGTTACAAACCGCAATATTGTGTTACATTGGGTACAAACGCACTTCAGGATTCCATGACTCAAGTCACCCCTTCGATCGAAGCTGCCACCATCCGCGGAGCCACCGTCACTACCGAAGACGGCGGTCGCCTGAATGCCTTCGCTACAGAACCCCGCATGGAAGTTGTATCGACCGAAAGCGGTTGGGGCTTTCACGAGCGTGCCGAAAAATTGAATGGACGTATGGCGATGCTCGGTTTCATTGCCCTGCTCGCCACTGAACTTGCAATGGGTGGTGAGTCCTTCACCCGCGGCTTGCTCGGAATCGGCTGATCTGAACCTCTCGCCTTAGCCTGAGCCTTTGCTACACCGTTTGCCGCAGCTTTATAACTGCGGCTTTTTTGTGCCCGATCGTTGGGCTGATCCTTAATAGCCATGGTCGAGTCCAAACCGGTTCTTCGGGCCCTGGTGAATGGGGCGGGCCCCACTGGTGCCCTTACAGCACTTGCCCTTGCGGATGCTGGCTGGCAGGTGCTGATCAGCGATCCCCTATCCGCTGCTGTGCTGCTCGAGCGCAGCCGCGCTTATGCCTTCTCCCATTCCAGCCAGCGCCTGCTGGAGCAGTTAGGGCTGTGGCCAGCTGTGCAGGAGGTGCTGGTTCCCTTTCGCTCCTTGCAGCTACTTGATCTAGCCACCCAGCGCCAGGTACCTTTCGGCTTGGCGGATCTGGGCTCGCGGCGGGCGGCTGCCGTGGGCTGGGTGGGGCAGCACAGGTCGCTGATGACCCTGCTGCTGGGGCGCTTGAGTGCCCATCCCTCCATCACCCTGGAGTTAGGCACCCCGCCGCCGCAGGCTGTAGCCAATCAGCCATCACACGACCTGATCGTGGCGGCCGACGGGCCTCACTCGCCCAGCCGCGATGCCCTTGGCATTGGCGTGTTGCAGTGGGCCTATCGCCAAAACTGCCTCACCGCCCTGGTGCAACTCCGCGGCAGCGCCGATGACGAGGCCTGGGAGCTACTGCGGCCTGAGGGACCTTTTGCGGTGCTGCCCCTTGGTGACGGCCTGTTCCAGCTGGTCTGGAGTGCCCCAGCCCAGCGCTGCCATCAGCTTGAAAGCCTCAGTGATGCGGCTTTCCTAGATGCCCTGGCCGGTGCCCTGCCAGACCAGCTCCAGCCAGATGCCTTGCTTGACGATCCGCGCGCCTTCCCGGTAGCTCTGCTACTGGCCCATCGCCTGCACAGGGGCAACACGGTGCTGGTGGGAGAGAGCGGTCACCGCTGCCATCCAGTGGGTGGCCAGGGCCTAAACCTCTGTTGGCGTGATGTGGCCACCCTGCATCGCCTGGCCAAGCGCGCAGCGTCCGGACGGTTGGCTTTGCACCGGTTGCCGGCGGCCTACGCAAGGCGACGTTGGCCGGATTTGCTGCTCACCCTGGTGGCTACCGATCTGTTGGTGAGATTTTTTTCGAATCTTTCGCCCCTGCTACTGCCCCTGCGTCACCTGGCCCTGTTGCTTTTGGTCAAGCTTGCGCCCTTGCGCCAACTGAGCCTGTCCGCCATGACCGATGGCCCTTGCCAGCTGCTGCGCCGCTGATCAGTAGGAGCAGGCCTCCTGTTGGTTGTGCTTTGGCGCTTCGGGCTGAACTCAGGAGTAGATGATCAGCGACTCCACGGGGTGACCATCAGGCAGCTTGCGGCGGCCTTCCAAGGCTGCCAGTTCGGCTACGAAGCCGAAGCCGCACAGCTCACCACCAGCTGCAGCCACCAGCTCAGCGCAGGCTGCCGCGGTGCCGCCGGTGGCCAGTAGGTCGTCGATGATCAGCACCTTGGAGCCATCGGCCAGAGCATCGCTTTGGATCTCCAGCCGGTCACTGCCGTATTCGAGGGCGTAGTCCACACCGGTAACTTGCCCGGGCAGCTTGCCTGGCTTGCGCACTGGCACAAAACCCAAACGCATGGCGGTGGCAAGGGCTGTGCCCACGATGAAGCCCCGCGATTCAATGCCAACGATCAGGTCTGGCTGCAGCCGCTCACACACGGCGCTCAGTTGACGAACCACTTCCTGCCAGCCCTCTGGGTTGCGCATCAGTGGTGTGAGGTCGCGAAACAGGATGCCGGGCTTGGGGAAATCAGGCACATCCCTCACGAATTCCCGCAGGTCTGGGGCCATGAACGTGACGTTTGGGTGCGCTTACTGGCATCATCGCAGCCATGCCCCTGGATTTAACTGCTCCTGAATCGACCGCCAGGCTGCCCCGCCGCGGTCTCGAGCGCCTAGACCTGCTCTTGCTCAGCGCTGAGGCCCTAGACCTCAACGGGGGTGAGGCAATGGTGTGGATGAGCGAGCAGATGGGCTTCACCAACCTCTTCCCCAACCGGGTGGAACTGTGGAAGCGCCGCTGCACCAACCCCTTGCGCCGCACCACTCGCCGCGAAGGTCTGGAGCCGGCTGAAACCGATGCCTTGATTCGCATTATTTGCGCTTTGGCAGATCGCCTCTATCCTCTGCTGCGCGGTCTTCTTTCCAGCGCAGAGCCTGCGGATGTGCTCAGCGAGCGTTGGAACCTATTCCGCAGCCGCCTGGCAGACCTGGTTCGCCAGCGAATGAACCTCCGCCGTGGTGGCGTTCAACTACTGCTTGATCCCGAGTCGGGTGAGCGCCAGTCTCGGCTACTGATTCAGGCCCTTGCGCTAGGAGCCGGTGTGGGCGGTTTTGAGCGTCTGCGCGCCAGCCTGCTGGATGCCCAGCCATGACTTCACTCCTGAGACTGCAATGAAGCAAGTACTGCAGTTTGACCAACTCAGCTGCCGCCTCAAGGTGGAGGGACTGCCGGATGTGTCGGTCGGCCAGAGCGGCCAGAACCTGGGCATCATCACGGGTTGGAGCTTGGCCTGGGCCGGCCGCCCCGAGCTTGAGGGCCGTAAGGAGCATCTGCTAGCCCTGATGCAAGTGGTGCTGCCCTATGCCCGTTACTTGATCAGTGGCGTTCCGCGTCGCTTTGGAGCCGACCCTGAGCCAGTCGAGATTGGTCCGCGGGTAGAGGGCGGCCATGCCCTACTGCTGCGCAGTAGCCAGCCGGATACGCCCCCACTGCAGCTCAACCTCGACGATGCCGAGCTGACCGACCTGGTTCGGGTGCTTGATCAATTGCGCCTCGATTCGCGGCTGCAGTTGCCACTGGATCTGCCGGAGCCCGTGCCCCTCAAGGGACGCGAGCTGCTGGAGCGCCGCCCCCTTGCCCAGCGCCTTGCAGCCCCATTGGCGGGGTTGCTAGCTGTGGCCGCAGCATCAGGACTTGGACTTCTGCTGCCCGAGCCCAAGCTCGAACCAGAGCAGCAGCCAGCTGCCGCCCAGCCTGCTAGGGGAACTAGCCCAGCCCCACCACGTCCCTGAGCCGGCCGTAAATATCACAGCAAGCGCTATTCGGTCTTACTACTTAGTGGCTATTGACGTATCCGCCTAACTGGTCACAATTACGGATATATATTCCGATTTTAGGTTGGGTTGATGGCAGCGTTGACCTGGTCGGAATTGCGAATTCGGGTATCCCGTCTTGGCGCCTTCCTTGGTGTCGTAGTGCGTAGTGATCCGGAGGTTTGCGGTCTCAGCGGTGACGACTTCCGCCTTACCCTTCATCACGGCGGTCAGGGGGATTGCACCGTGGCAGAACTTTCTTTGATTGACTGCCCAAACGAGTTGGTGCTGATGGAATTCGAGCGCTGGATGCGTGGTGCTGGTTACGTGCTCGAGGTATGAACTACACCCAACGCCGCGCCCTGAAATTGCCCGCAACTAGCTCAGCAACAAGACGGGTATTTCGCCGCCCCGTCCGGATGGCACGCTGGCGCCAGGCAGGTATCGCCCTACTGCTCGGTGCTACTGGGGTCGCACTAATGCTGGCCTTGCTGCAGTTGCCGGAGCGCTTTGACACCTTTTTGGTGTTGAGCACCGCCCTGGCCAACCTGATCGGCGGCGTGCAGCAAGCGCTTTTGGGACTGGTGCAATTGTTGGCGGTATTGCTGCTAGTGCTTGCGGCCATTGCCTCTCTGGGCTTGGTGGTTGCGGGAATCATCCGCATGGTGCGAGCCCTATTGCCCCAGCCCCGCCGCCGCGATTAGCCTGGAGTCCTGTGAGCGATAGCGGTCGCAGATGCTGAAGTAACTGGTTGATGTGGCATCTGTGATGGGTTTCTAAACTTCAGCCCAACCGAAGGGGTTTGAGAGGATGGTGGTGCGATTTGGGATTGCCGCTCAAATATTGGCTTGCCCGCTGGAAGCTCAGTCCGATGGACTTGGAAGCCAGCAAGCGATGGGAAAGCTTCTCAGCAGCTAAAGATTTGATGTTTGCTCACACCCACATGTCTGAAGCCCCCTGTTCACCGTGGAGGCAGATGACAAATGCGCGCGCGCCTCTCAACAAGCGGTTTTTCGTACCCATTTCGATATCCCTAGCCGTGTAGGCGCGCAAACCAGAGACTCCCCAGCTGGTAGGAGCTCCACAGGAAAGCCAGTAGAAACAACCAGTTCAGCCATGGGGGACGCTGGGGATTCTCGGGGGCCATGAACAGCCTGCCTAAGTTGTACGCAACCCAGATTCGCACCACAGGATTTTGCAGGCTATGAAAAACAGTGATTGCTCCCTGCCTAATCACCACTTCCTTCGCTGCGTTCAGGGTGTCAAACTCATATTTTTTTAGCCGCATCACGCATCGTGACGGTCTGAGTTGGTGACTTGGGTTGGAGCACTAGAATCCTTAGTATGCCCAAACTTCAATGATTGGATCGGGCCGGTAGATGGGCAAGCCAATCAGTCGCGAATTGTTTTTAGCCCGGGCCCGCGCCCGTTTTGGTGATCAATACGACTACACAGCCATCCTCTACAAAAGCTATAAAACTCCCGTAAAAATTCGCTGCAGTATTCATCCTGTTAACGAAATTTCCATTACACCCGAAAAGCACCTCCAAACCACCGGCGGCTGCAAATACTGTCTAAGGGAGAAGCGCATAATTAATCTTGAGAGGGAGCTCAACCGCCCCAGCGCAGTGCCAGCAGCCTTTATTCGTGCCCACAGCCACCTGCAGGGCTAGGAAACGGAGAGGGCGTTCTATTTAGGTGAACCCAGATCGAGTTCTGCCGGTTATGAGGATGCTTCTGATTGCCTTTACTGGGAAATGATTTTGTCTTGCGACCCAGAATCTTTAAGACTAATAACTTTATATTAAGCAGTGATCTTGGTTTGGATTGTTTAAGTGTAGCCTTGCAAGGCTCAATTAATATTCTAACTCATCGCGCCCCCGATTATGATGTATTCTTCTACTTCACGATCTAAGCAAAATCTGGATGAGGCTGGCCGCTATCAGCCAGTGAGCTTTAAATCTTCTCAGCCAATCAGAAAAAAAACATCATTAACTGTCGGGGAGTTTCAGCGTCAATCGTCCCAGTCGATGAAAATCGCTATTGGTCCAAGTAATTATATCAATTCCTCCCTTGGTATATTTAACCAATATGTGCCTAGTGACGATGAATCGCTGGAAGCGGTTATCAAGGCAGCTTACTCTCAAGTGTTCGGGAATAAAGGAGTAACGTCGAACCAGCGACTAAGCTCTGATGAGGCATTGCTTCGCAATGGTGAGATTTGCGTTAGAGAATTCGTTAATGCAATTGCAAAATCATCGCTCTACAAAGACCTGTATTTTTATTCCGTTTCCCCGCAGCGTGGTATCGAGCTGAACCTAAAGCATTTGCTGGGAAGGCCTCCAATAGATAAACCTGAGGTGTCGACTTATATTTCTATGCTGGCCAGTGCCGGTTATGATGCTGTAATTAATAGCATTACTGATTCAGCTGAATATACGCAATTGTTTGGAGATAATACGGTCCCATATGTGCGCACCTTCATCTCAATGGGGGGTATGACAACGGCAAGTTTTAACCTTATGTCTGATTTGGGAGTCGCACCCGCATTTAGCGATAATGCGCTTGGCAAGAAGAGTAGGGTATTTGCGCGACTGACTGGTCGCCAGGCGCCATCAAGCGCTAATTATGTGGCTACTAGTTATCGCACGAAATCTTCATATACTTCTACTAAGCCGACGCCGGCTGTATATGTTAACGGAGCCGCCAAGCCTCAGCCAGCTGTAAGATTTAGGGCGTTCGGCTGTAAATAATTAGTGATAATTTAATGCGCAGTGGGGTAGTCGCTTATATGGCTATCCCTCAGCGATGCTAAACATTGTCTCACTCCAGTAGCTTCCGCCCTTGGGGTCAAGCCAGGGTGGATGCGCTCGTTCTGAGCTGCCAGGTTTCCTTGCTTCCATATCGATACCGCGTTGCCGGGATGTGTGAGTCTGCGAAACTCCTCGAACCATCCCGCTGCGGCTGGAAGCCTGTAAGTCGCTTCTCCAAGCTGGCTTGTTGCTAGGCATTAAAAAACCCAGTCAAGGACTGGGCTTAATGGTTCTCACTGGAGCGGAGAGGGTGTCCTTTTTAGTTGGACCCAGGCAGATTGCTCTGGAACTTATCTGCCAGTTAAGACACCTAATACACCAACAAATACACCAACACACTGATTCTCAGTGCTTTTGGTCATCAACTTGAGAGTGCCGCCACCCCTGCCAGCACTGCCCCGATTCCAGCAGCTGTGCCAATCACCTGCAGCACGCTCCAGCGCAGGCGCAGCTGTACAAACAATGCCCACACCACCACGAGCAGTGCCCAGGAGTTAATTACACCGCCAGGCAAGAGCACCGGACCTGCAAAAAACAGCGCCAAGTTGGCTATTACTCCCACCACAACAGCTGTGATTGCACTCAGTGGTGCCTCGAAACGCAAATCGCCCCGCGAGGCCTCCACCAATGGAGCCCCTGCCAGCACAAAGCCAAAGGAAGGCAGGAAGGTAAACCACACAGTCACTAGTAGCGCTGCCAGTGCAGGCAGCCAGGGGTCGAAGCCAGCGCTGAGAGCCTGATTCCACCCTCCGATAAAGCCCACGAAGGCCACCACCATGATCAGTGGTCCCGGGGTGGTCTCCCCCAGTGCCAGACCGTCGAGCATTTGCGCTGCCGACAACCAGCCAAAGTGCTCCACCGCGCCCTGGGCTACGTAGGGCAACACGGCATAGGCACCACCGAAGCAGAGCAGCGCCACCCGAGTGAAGAAACGGGCCATCAGCGCCAATGAACCGTTCCAGCCGCCTGCCGCCGCCAGTCCAGCCAGCGGCAGCAGCATGGCGATGGCCCAGATCAGCAGCGTCACTGCCAGCCGACATCGTGAGAAACGGGCGTGCTCGGGGCTCTCTGTGTGGTCGTCATGCAGAGCTCTGGGGTGATCCATCCCCTTTTTATTTGCAGATGGACTGTGCGTACGCGCCGCCAGTAGCAGTGAGGGTCGCAGGCTGGCGGCCAGCAGGCCGATCAGACTTGCTCCGATCACCACCACGGGATAGGGGAGCTTGAACGCCGCCAGGGCCAAAAAGCCAGTGATCGCAAGCACCACTAATAGGGGGGTATGCAGGGTGCGGCGGCCGATGCGCCAGGCGGCCATCAGCACGATCGCCAACACCGCAGGCTTAAGCACTGCAAACACCGACGCCAGCAGCGGCAGGTGCCCCCACATGGCGTAGATGCTCGCCAATGTCGTGAGCACAAAGACCGAGGGGATCACAAACAGACCACCGGCGATCAGCCCGCCGGGTATTCCATGCATCAACCAGCCCAGGTACGTGGCCAGCTGCATGGCCTCCGGTCCTGGCAGCAGCATGCAGTAGTTGAGTGCATGTAAATAGCGGCCCTCACTGAGCCAGCGGCGATGTTCCACCAGCTCGCGATGCAGCATGGCGATCTGCCCGGCCGGCCCCCCGAAGCTCACGCAGCCCAGTCGTAACCAGAAGCGTGAGGCATCAACCAGAGTCACTGGTGAAGGTTTTGCAGTCATCTGCTGTTGCTTAGGCCTGCGATCCCATCCATCTTTCGGGGTGCGCTGCCGGACTGCTGGCCATGCTCAAGCTGATGAATGGTGTAATTGGGCATGGCCTTAATGATCGATCAGCCGGCGTTGAACTGAACCTTCGACCATCGGTATTCCCTGGTATTGCTGATATTTGCAGTGCTGGAGCTGTAATAAGAAATGACGGGAGAGGCAGGTGCAGTTTGCAACTTATGAACCGCCAGCGCCAGCTGGGGCTGCGAGACCTGGTTGCTGCGTTTATGTCAAGTCCCTCCATGGTGAGACGCATGGAGCGCACCTTGATCTTGATCTGGCTGGCAAGGCCAAAGTGCCCATCAGGTCGAAGATCGTGAAGTCCACATCACTATTAAGTAAGTGCACCACTTCTGCGGGTTGGGCTACAACGCGGTAGTAATGGCTATAGCCCGTCGCAGACGGCGCGAAAGTCAACAGATGGCCGCTGGCAGAGCAATTCTCTCTCTGAAGCCGTCTTGCGCACAGCTAGATGCTCAAGACGGTTTTCGTACTTGGCTGCCTCGATCAGATGGAGGTCCATGCATAGAGGACAGATCCCCAGGGAGGTCAGGGGAGTTACCGAGCGCCTAGCGCCAGACCTGGCTCAAGCTACGCAAGCAAGATCAAGCGGGATTGTTCCGTCTCCCTGCTGCAATTGCGGGAGAAACTTCACTTTTGATCGGCAGTGCTCCAGCACTTGGCGAGCCACGTTTAAGCCGGTAGAGCTCTCAAAGCCCTGAAAGCCAGGGGCGCTATTGACCTCGCAGATGCTGTAGCCATCGCCATCAAACAGCAGGTCGACACCGGCGATTTCAAGGTTCAAGGCGGCTGCTGAATTGCGCGCTAGTCGCTCCAGCTCTGGGTTAAGCGGAAATGCCTGCCCATCACCACCCCTACTGATGTTTGCCTTGAAACTGCCATCGGTGGTGCTTCGCAACATGGCGCCAATTACCTGGCCGCCAATTACCCAGACCCGTAGGTCTTTTCCGGGTCTTGTGCTGATGTACTGCTGCAAGATCAGGCTCTGGGAGCGATCCAGCCCAGAGACCAGCTCCATTAGGTCACGGAAGCTGGCTGGGTCACGGCTGAGCACAACCCCGTCGCCATAAGAGCCAACCGGCAGCTTGATGACACAGGGAAAGCCAATCTGTTGGGCGACCAGATGGGGATCGACAGGAAAACGCACCAGCATGGTGCGGGGAATTGGCAAATTGCTTTGGGCCAAGATCTGGTGGGCATAAAGCTTGTCCTTGACCGCCTCGATGGCGCTGCTGGGATTGACCACAGCCACACCTAGGTGCTCCAGTTGGCGCAGGATCGCCAGTGAGAAATAGTCCATACCACTACCAGTACGGGGCAGCAAGACATCGGGCAGTTCAACCTCAGCGCCGCAGCGCCGAATGGATCGCCGGCCACCGCGGCTAACAATTAAGTCGATTTCCTCTGGAGCGACCGTCACAAAGCGGATATCAAGATCGCGAGCCTCCTCTCGCAACCGCATCAGCTCGTAGGGCTCGACCATTCCGGTCGGTCGCTTGTGAAGCACCCAGAGGTTCATGCCAGACCCATTCACCAACGCACTGTTCTCGCGGCCTAGTCATGATTCCAAGCCTGCGCAGCACATGCACACGCTGCAGGCGCAACAGGCAAAAGCGCATTAGTTCTGCTAAGCCAAACCACCATTGCTCCAACCCTGACGGTGAAAGTGGTCGGCATGGAGTTGTTCCAGTTCAGAACCACCCCCCACTTAAAAAGCCGCTTCGATTTGAGCACTCGCCATGGACGCACCCATAGCTATTTCCCTGCCCTGTCCACTCTCGGCCGGCTGGGAGGTGATCGAGCAGCGGCTGATCGAACCGAGCCAGGGGGGTGGTTTCTCAGCCGGGGCCTACCGCCAAGAAGTGGATGAGTTGTGGCTGCTTAGCGATGCTCAAAGCGGCAGCATCAGCCGCTGGCGTGGCTTACGAGCCCGCGGACTGAAGGGTCTCTTGCCGCTGCCACCGCTACCGCTTAAGCAGCCGCAGCCCATGGACGGAGAAGGGCTGGTGGTTGAGACCCAGCACTTTTGGGTAGCCGTTGAGGGGCGGCAGCAACCTGCGCAACCCGCTGCGTTGCTCCGCTACGACATATCTGCAGGTTCTCTTTTAAGTAGCCGGGAGATGCCGCCAGATTGGCGCCTCCAACCCGACCGTGGACTGCGCAGTAATGGGGGCCCGGAGTCCCTTAGCAGTTCACCCGTAGACGGGGCCTTATTAATGGCGGCGGAAAAGCCGCTGCTTCAAGATCCACCCGATCGCGTACGGCTGCTTCGCTGGGCGCCCGATAGCAACGGCGCCATCAAACCTTCAGAACTCCGCTCCTTGGCCTTGCCGCCGGGAGGTTGGGGGCTCACCGATCTGCTGGCCAGCAAGGAGGGACTGCTCGGTTTATGGCGTCGGTTTACGGCACCTGATCAGTGGCAGGCGCGACTGGTGATGTATCCCGTAAGTGCCATCAAAACCGTCTCAACCACTAATGCAGACGCTCCCCCCGTGGTGCCACTGATCAGCTGGAATCTGCTTCAGCTCGGTCTTCCTCCAGACAACTGGGAAGTGCTGTTGGCTGCTCCGCCCCTTCGTGATGGTCGACCAAGCTTGCTGCTGGCGACCGACGACAACTTCAATCCACTGCAACGCTCATACCTTGCCCGGCTGGTGCCGCGCCAGCTGCCGGGCTGCTCAACGCCACCCCAGCAATGAACCGCTCCACGCTCAAACGTCGCCAGCTGCTCCATCTGCTTGGCATTGGAGCTGGGAGCAGCACCGCTGCCATGCTGTTGCCGCAGCTTGAGGTCCGCAGCCGCGGAACGGGAGTCAGTGCCGCACTGCCCTTTGTGCCTGTACGTGCTCCTCTGCCCTTGCCTGCTGACGGGCTGAGTGCGGCAGACCAACGGCGGATATATAAGACGTTCAACGTCGACGACAAACTGCTGGTTCCCGAGGGTTACCGAGCCGAGCTGATCGCTGTCTGGGGGGATCGGCTTGGCTCGGGTCGCTTTGGCTTCAACAACGACTACCTGGCCTTCCAGCCCCTGCCAGCTGGGAGGGCCTTGTTGAGCATCAATTTTGAATACATCAGTGCCCAGACCTGGTCGGCAGGTTTTTCAGAAGCCGTGGGCACACTCCTGCCACTGGAGCGCTTGCAGCAGGCCCTGGCCAGCCGCGGCGGAAGCGTGGACGTGGCCAGCCTTGCTGCAAGCGACCCGCTGCGGCCGCTGATCGAGGCCGTGGCCCGCGCCGCCATGGCCGATCTGGGCATCGGTGTGCTCGAGCTTGAGCAGGGGAGCTCAGGCTGGCACCGCACCCGCGGCAGTCGCTTTGAGCGGCGCATCGATGGGCTCAGCGGATTGAGCCAGCCGGAGCAGGCCTTGCGCTGTAGCGGTCCGGCGGCGGCAGTATTTCGCCACAGCCAGCCGCTTGGCTACCGAGACGGCCAAGGCGAACGGATCATCGGCACCTTTGCCAACTGCGCCGGCGGCACCACCCCCTGGGGCACCGTGCTGAGCGCTGAGGAAAACTTTCAGTCCCAGGTGAGCGAGGCCGTCTATGCCGATGGCTCGGCGGCTTCCCCAGCAGCGCGGCCATTCCGTTGGGATGGTTTACGCCTTGACGGACTTGGCAATCCCTTTGGACTAGCCGGCAATAAGTACGGCTGGATGGTGGAATTCGACCCCCGGGAGCCAAGCAAACCCGCGGTTAAGCACAGCCTGCTGGGCCGCTTTCGCCATGAAGCCGTTGCCGTTGTTGCCAGGCCTGGTGAGCCGCTGGTGGTGTACTCGGGTTGCGATCGCCATGGCGGGCATTTCTACCGCTTTATCAGTGAGGGGCTTGTGCAAGACCCGCTCGATTGCGCCAATTCGCGGCTGTTTGCAGCGGGGCGCCTGGAGGTTGCCCGTTTCAATGCGGAAGGCAGCGGCACCTGGATCGCCCTGGAGGCCGCTACTGGGGTGCAGCCGCAACTCCCCAGTCATTTCGAGCGCTTTGGCTGGCAGCAACCAGCCGTCTTGCCCCATAGTGACCGCCAGCGCAGCGGCAGTGAAGCGCTCAGCAGCGATGCCGCACTGCAGGCCTACCGCAGCCGTTACAAAAACCTTGGCGATCTCTATCCGTTGGGCGGCGATGACGTGGAGGCGCAGCTTCGCCAGCAGGGCGCGATCCTGATCGATGCCCATCTGGCCGCCAACGCCGCTGGCGCCACCTCCTGCCCCAGGCCGGAAGACACCGATATCGATCCGATCAACGGCGACCTGCTGATCGCTTTCACTGCGGCTGGCCGAGATGACAGCGGCTGCAGTGATCCGGCGGTCTTCCGCGGGCCCAAGGGCGAATCCCTCTGGCCCCACGGTTGGGTGATGCGCCTGAGGGATGGCGGCGCTGGCCGAGGCTCCAGCTTCCGCTGGCGGATGGTGGCAGCTGGCGGTCTGCCCTGGCAGGGGGGGCTCGGTTTTAGCCATCCCGACAATTTGGCCTTCGATCCATCAGGAAATCTCTGGCTCGTGACCGATCGCTCTGGTGGTTCAGACCTCGATGTATTCGGCAATAACAGCTGCTGGCTGCTGCCACGCGCAGGCGCAATGGCGGGCCAGGCCCTCTGCTTTGCGATCGGTCCGGTGGAGTGTGAGCTGTGCGGGCCTTGCTTCGATAGCGAGGCCCGCACCCTATTTCTGGCTGTGCAGCACCCTGGCGAGGGCCAGGGTGTGCGCCAAGGCAAGGAGGTAGAAGCCCAAGCCCACAGCTTGGTGGACCGCAACGGGGAACGCTTTGAGCAGCTGCGCTGGGTGCCGCTCGGCTCTAACTGGCCGTCCGGCGTGCCCGCCAGGCCACCAAGGCCTGGGGTCGTAGCGATCCGCCGGCTCGACGGCAATCCTCTGCTGAGCTAATCAATAGCGGCTCCTGCGGCGGCGACTCAAATCCAGGCAAGCCATCTAGCTAACACAAGTGATCCGCTTGCAACATCACACATAAGAGGCAACATCAAAAGACTGCTCTGCTGCACTTCAGCTACAAAGATGACCCTGCTTGGAACCCACACTCCGAGGTGGTGTGAGCTCAGGGTTGCGGCTAATGACGATTTTAATAACCTGCTCTTTACAAATTGGCTTGCTGCCACTGTTACGTTTGAGTGAATTCTTGCTTATTCAATGGAAATAAAGATGCGACAAGTGCCACACAGTGTCGACAGTAGTGAACCAGAGATGACTGAGCATAAGATTAAAAGCATTTACGAAGAACCACTTGCCAGTGCACAACGCAAGCGGTGGCTCAATTCGATCGACGAAAATCAGCGAGTCTTTCCAGCGAAATAGCTGCACCTTATTAAGAACCCCATATCTTCGCTAGGGGCAGGACACAGAAATTAGCGATAGTAAGTATTAATTAGGTGCAGTTATAAATCCCAGCTCCCCCTAGCACCGCCATAGAGCCATTACCCGTGTTTCTGCCTGTAGGACTAGCCCTGCGTTAGCGGGGAGACCTAGGTACATTCTTCGGTCCTTACCGGTGCCATCGGCGTCAGCGAAAAATGCCCCTAAGAAAAAGCCGTTCCTTTTTTATCTCGATCTTCCCCTTGCCCCTCGGCTGGGCAGGGAGGTGTTGATGTGGGAGAGATCCGTGAGTTCCCGAATCGTTTCCGAATCAATGGCCGGAAGCCGGCAAGTCGCTTCTCCATGCTGGCTTGTTGCTAGGCATTAAAAAAACCCAGTCAAGGACTGGGCTTAACGGTTGTCACTGGAGCGGAGAGGGCGGGATTCGAACCCGCGGAAGCTTTCACTTCGCTGGTTTTCAAGACCAGAGCCATCAACCACTCGACCACCTCTCCAGGTGATCGGTGCGGCAATGCCACACCGATATTTCATCTTAATTGGTCAGTTGTTACCTGGTTTAGCCAGGGGCAGTAGGCACTTGTCCGAATCACAGCCAGCTGGGCCTGCCTCCACCAGTTCACCGCTGTCATAGCGCTGTAGCGCTTCGAAGAAGCAGGTGGTTCTCCGCCGCGATGCCACCTCAGCGTTTAGACGGAGGTAGGTAGCGTGGTCGATTGGTTCAAATGGCAGCCGCGGGAAGGTGGCGTTGGCATCAAAGCGGGCTAGTAGGGCTGCGGAGATGTAGCCCTCACCTTGATCAATTGCCTGATAGATGGCATCTGCGAGTGGTTCGATTTCATTTTCGCGGAATTCCACCGTGGCTGAGGTGTTATGGGCTGTGTAGTGCTTCTGCACCTGCATGTAGAAGTCAAATTGAGCTAGAGCTGAGAAGTTGTTGATCTCCACTGCGTCAGCACCAGGGATATTGGCCCAGCTCACTTCGGTTGGGATTTCCACCAGCCACTCGGTGCAGCGGGAATCAAACGGATCATCCAGCAGGCGACCCTGTTCGTCCTTATCGCTTTGCGAGGGCACGATCGTGTAGCCATAGTCCATGCAGGCAAGGGCCACCGGATCGTTCTTGCGGAAGGTGATGCGGCGGATGAAGCGCTGGGCTTTGGGAGGATGCCAACCAGGGGATGCTCCGGTGAGCAGGCTCTTGGTGCCAGCGGGCTGCACGGTGGTGCAGCGGTTGGGGCGGCGCAGGCCGTGGCGATCGCAATAGTCCCAGACCGCTGTATTGACGATCTGCTTCCAGCGGCTCAAGAATTCGGCTTCTTTTGCCTTGAAGGCCAGGCCTTCGGCAGTGTTGGGCCGGCCCGCTTCCCACCAGCTGAGCCAGGGGGTGCCAAAGGCATGTACAAAGAAGTCGAATAACCCTGTGAAGCTCACTCCCACAATTGGATCCCAGGCGCGGCTCTGGCGGTAGCGCTCCACTTCAAAGCGATGGTTGAGCAGGCAGGCCACGGCAAGGCCGGCGGCACGGAAGGCCTCCTCCTGCGACACCAGATCGGCGGGGTCTATCTGGTTGAGGTGGATTTCAGCCAGGTTGCAGTGGAAGTCGGCGCCGAGGATCTCGCCACAGGGGTTTAGGCCATAGCGGCCCAGGCGATGTTCCAGCTCGTCGGCGCTGATCTCGGGGTGGTGGGTGGTGATCCAGCGGCCGGCATGCTCGCGGCCTTGATCGCAGTAGATGCTGATGAACTCAGTGCGCAGTTCTGGGGTGCTCAGCAGGTCGGCATTGGAGCGGGCGATGGCTTCGGGAGCGAACTGGATCGCCCCCTCACCGCTCTGGAACTGCTTAACAACCGCCTCTAGCACCGTTGCCCGGTCCGGCCGGTTGTGGAAGACCCGGGTGTGGTTGGCCATGCGCAGCGAATCCCTTTCTGGATCGATGCTCCAGTTGCCTTCGCTGTCTTGCTGCCAGAGGTTTTCCTTGGCTCCGGCGGCTGAGTTGTCGTTGGCGCAGAACTGACGCATGCCGGCGCTGCGGCGGATGTTGCCAGCCACGATCGTGACGGCGGCCTCATCGATTAGCAGGCAGCACTCCACCGAGGTGAGTTGGCGGCCCTGGGCTTTATTGAGGATTTGGGCCACACGGCCGTAGAGATCTTTGAGCTTTACCGGGTTGGCCATGCCGCCAAAGCCCTTGAGGGTTTCCCCCACCGGGCGCACGTCGGCGAGATCGACGCTGATCTCAATCGGACTGGCAGGGTCAAAGCGCTCGTCGCTGCAGAGATTGAGCAGCAGCTGATAACTATCTACCCAGCCGCGGCGAGTGTCTCCCACCTTTATGGCAACCCGGTTGGCTTCGATGCTGTGGCTGGTGTGCTCCTGGCGTTGGCCAGCTGGAGTGGCACCGATATCGCTCACAGCGGCGATGTTGAGCCGGTTGCGCACCGCCGGTAAGCGCCCTATCAGGTGTGGCTCGATGATTGCGCCGGTGCCACAGCCCATCATTGCCAGGTCCATCATCAGACCGAAGGCCTCCCAGTCCACCAGGTTGGTGGAGGTGCAGTTGTAGGCGCCAGAGAAATTGTGCTGCTGCTCGATCCATTCGGTGCCGCCGATCCATAGCCAGCGCCCTGAAGGCAGAGCTTTCTGCTGCTGCTGCATGCGGCGCATCAGCGCTATCTCCGCATTACTGAGGTTGCCCAACTTGCTCAGACCGCCGAGGTTGCGCTCAGCCACTTCGTGCCAGCTCTCCCGGCCGGTCTCAGTCTTGCGGCTGTAGGTGCGATAAAACACCGGGTTGGCAGCAGGGGCGGTGGCTGGGAAATCGAGAGCCTCGCCCGCCGGTTTACCGCTGGCAGCCGCAAAAGCCTTTTCAGCCGCCGCAGCTTCGGCGTTTTGACTTGCGGCTGTATGGGGCTTAGCTGAGAGCGTCACAGGCAGTAAGGCCGGAAGGTGAGTCGAACCATAACGCCATAGGTGGGGTGTGCAACATCTAATAGACACCAGCCACAGTGCACGGCCCAGCAAGGCTGCGCCACAATGGATCTGAAAATTTTGAGCACCGATGCAGCGCATCCCGGAACCGGAGCTGATGGATGAGGTGGATCAGGTGCTGGCCTATGCCCAGGCCGATTTCGCTACATCTGATAAGGCGATGGTTGAGCGGCTGGCCCAGCTCTGCGGTGAAGATCCCGGTGCCGCCCTGCTGGATCTGGGCTGTGGAACTGGCAACATCAGCTTGCTTTTGGCTAACCGCTGGCCCAATGCAAAGGTTTTAGGGCTCGACGGGGCGCCGCGGATGCTGGCTGTGGCGCGCCAGCGGGCCGTAGATCAAGCTGATCTTTGCAAGCGCCTGCGCTTCGAACAGGCGCTGCTGCCCCTGGCTGCCGCAGGTGATCTCGAAGCTTGCTTCTCGGCGGTGGTGTGCAACAGCCTCTTGCACCACCTGCATGAGCCGGCGGTGCTTTGGCAGACGGTGGCCCAGCTGGGCGGCCCTGGGGCGTTTGTTTATGTTCAAGACCTTCGCCGGCCCGACAACGCCGAGGCAGTTGAGGCTCTAGTGGCCGCTGAGATGGCGAGCGCCCCGGAGGTGCTGCGGGGCGACTATCGCGCCTCGCTTTATGCGGCCTTCACCCCAGAGGAGGTAGAGCAGCAGCTTGAGCAGGCCAGGCTGAACACCCAGCTCCAGGTGGCGCCGCGGCAGGAGCGCTACTTGGAGGTGTGGGGCTGGCTCAACTAAGCGGCCTGGCAGGCTGAGTTGATGATCAGTAGCAGCAGCAGCACTCCAGAAATGAAGGCCCTGGCCGAGGCGGTGACCCGGCGGCGCAACTTCGCAATCATTTCCCACCCAGACGCGGGCAAGACCACCCTCACCGAGAAACTGCTGCTCTACGGGGGGGCGATCCAGCAGGCCGGGGCGGTGAAGGCCAAAGGGGAGCAACGCAAGGTGACCTCCGACTGGATGGAGCTGGAGAAGCAGCGCGGCATCTCGATCACTTCAACGGTGCTGCAGTTCGACTACGCAGGCTGCACGATCAACCTGCTGGATACACCCGGCCACCAGGATTTCTCAGAAGATACCTATCGCACCTTGGCCGCCGCCGACAACGCGGTGATGCTCGAAGACGCGGCCAAGGGCCTCGAGCCGCAGACGCGCAAATTGTTTGAGGTGTGCCGTATGCGGCGCATCCCGATTTTCACCTTCATCAACAAGATGGATCGGCCGGGGCGGGAGCCCCTTGAGCTACTTGACGAGATCGAGCAGGAGCTGGGCCTGGCCTGCTGGCCGGTGAACTGGCCGATCGGCAGCGGCGACCGTTTTCGCGGTGTGATTGATCGCCGCAGCCACGATGTGATCCTTTTTCAGCGCGCCGATCGCGGCCGCCAGAGCGAGGAAAGGCTGCTCACGGTGCAGGAGGCTCGCGATACGGGAGCCGTGGAGCCGGAGCTTCTGGCGCAGGCCCTGGAAGAACTCGAGTTGCTGGAGGGGGCTGGTGCCGACCTCAATATGGAACTGGTTCATGCAGGTGAACTCTCTCCTGTTTTCTTTGGTTCGGCGATGACCAACTTCGGCGTTCGGCCATTCCTTGATGCCTTTTTAGAGCTAGCCCAGAAGCCGGTGGGTCGCGCTAGTAATGCCGGTGAGATCGATCCGATCGGCCCCGGTTTCAGCGGCTTTGTGTTCAAGCTGCAGGCCAACATGGATCCTCGCCACCGCGACCGGGTGGCCTTCGTGAGGGTTTGTAGCGGCAAGTTTGAAAAGGACATGACTGTGCAGCACGCCCGCACCGGTAAGGCCATCCGGCTCTCGCGCCCCCAGAAGCTGTTCGGCCAAGACCGGGAGGTGGTGGAGGACGCCTACCCCGGCGATGTGATCGGGCTCAACAACCCGGGCATGTTCGCCATTGGCGACACCCTTTACATGGGCCAGAAGGTGGAATATGAGGGAATTCCTTGTTTCTCGCCGGAGATTTTTGCCTGGTTGCGCAACCCAAACCCATCGGCATTCAAGAGCTTCCGCAAAGGCGTCAATGAACTGCGTGAGGAGGGTGCTGTGCAAATCCTCTACGACACTGACGAAAGTAAGCGCGATCCGATTCTGGCGGCGGTGGGCCAGCTGCAATTAGAGGTGGTGCAATACCGGCTTGAGCACGAATACGGAGTGCAGACGCGGCTTGAACCTCTTGGGTTTGCGGTAGCTCGCTGGGTCACACACGGCTGGCCAGCGCTGGAGCAGGTTGGGCGAATATTTAATTGCAAGACGGTGCGAGACGCATGGAATCGGCCGGTGCTGCTTTTCAAAAACAGCTGGAACTTGGGTCAGCTGGCGGAGGAGCATCCGGCACTGGAGCTGAGCGCCGTGGCGCCGGTGGTGAGCGGAGTGGAGCCGATCAACCTTTGAGCAGTTCAGGCGCATGAGCCCATGTCAAGCAGGGGCGATACCGGCGCCGGCCCCAAGCGCTCCATATCCTCGCCCCAGTTGCCAACAGCCATGGCTTCCTTCCTGTCTCTGTGGAAGGCCTGCGGTCCGGTAGCTCTGCCCCTGCTGGTTTTATCGGTGGCGGTATTCACCGTGGGATTTGATCGGGGTGCCTTTTGGTGGCGCTGGTTTGCCCCTGGTCGCCGTTCCTGGCGCCAGCGCCTTCAGTTGCTTGACGACTGCGACCACCAGATGGCTTGGGGTGAGCCCTTGCTGCAGGCGGCAGTGGTGCTGGCTCCGCTGCTGGGCCTGATCGGCACGACGGCTGGCTTAATGGCGGTGCTGAAGCAACTAGGCAGCCAGCTGATGCTGCCGCCCGGCGCTCCCTTAGCGGGCTATGGCGACGTGCTGCTTCCCACCCTGCTTGGTCTGCAGATCACTTTTGTGGCGATGGCGTTGCTGTTGCTCAACCAGGGGCTGCGCCGCTGGCAG
>JAQCGH010000074.1 GCA_027620015.1 Cyanobacteriota bacterium | reverse complement strand
TAATTCCACCGCCCTCTACGGCGCCCTGCAGAGCGGTGAGGTGGATGTGCTGCTCTCGACCAGTCTTGAGATCGATCAGCAGGCCGCCTTAAAACGCCAGGCGGCGGTGGGGCGGCTTCGGCAGGGAAGCGGTCCGGCGTTAGAGATCGGTTACCTAACCCTGCTGACCGATCAACCGCCCCTCAACGATCCCCGGCTGCGGCAAGCAGTGGCCTACAGCCTCGATCGCAACACCATCAGCCGCCGGGTAACCCTGGGCCTGCGCCCGCCCTTGCACGATCTGGTGCCCCCAAGCCTCAAGGGTGCCGATCCAAAGGCCTGGCCCAGCTACAACCCAGCCCAGGCCCGCCAGCTCTATCGCCAGGCCGGATACTGCCAGGGCAAGCGCCTGAGCCTTCCGCTTACCTTCCGCTCCAACATTCCCGCCGACCGGATGTTTGCGCTCACCTGGCAGGCCCAGCTACGGCAGGATTTAGGCGATTGCGTTGAACTCGAAGTGACCGGCATGGAGGCCACCACCGCCTACCGCCAGCTAGGGGAAGGGGCTTTCCCTCTGATCCTGCTGGAGTGGATGGGCGACTTTCCCGATGCTGACAACTATTTGGTGCCCTTGCTGGGCTGTGAGGAGGCCCGTGGGGAGCGCTGTCTCAAGGGGGCCAGCGCCGCCAGTGGCAGTTTCTGGGCCAAACCCGGGCTTCAACAAGACCTAGAGCGCAGTGCCTCCCTAGCCGGCCCAGCCCGCGCCGCCCTATTGCGTCGCATCCAACGCCAAACTGCCGCCGCCAACCCCTACTTACCGGTGTGGCTGGTGGCACCACGCGCCTGGGCCCAGCCCAGCATCAGCCAGCCCCGTTTCGATGGTTCCGGCCGTCTTCTGCTTCAGGAACTCAGCCGTAATCCAACCCGCCGCGGGAGCGGCAAACCATGAGCCGCCGCCGTGCCCTATTGCGCTACCTGGCCGCCCGGCTGGCACTGGCGCCATTGATGTTGTGGCTGATCGCCAGCTTGGTTTTTCTGCTACTGCGAGTGGCGCCAGGCGACCCGATCGACGCCCTGCTAGGCACCCGCGCTCCCGAAAGCGCCCGCACAGCGCTGCGGATCCAGCTGGGCTTGGATCAACCATTGCTGCATCAATACGGCAGCTTCCTGGGCAAATTGCTGCATGGCGACCTGGGCGCCTCGCTCACCAACCAGGAACCAGTGACGGCAGTGATTCGCCAAAGCCTGCCGGCCTCCCTAGAGCTGGGAGTTGTGGCCCTGCTGCTGGCGGCCGGCATCGGCCTAGCAGTTGGCTTTTCCGGTATTGCCCGCCCCGAAGGCAAGCTTGATCTGGCTGGCCGGTTATACGGCATTGGCACCTATGCCCTACCGCCCTTTTGGGCCGCGATGGTGGTGCAGCTGGTGTTTGCGGTGTGGCTGGGCTGGCTGCCGGTGGGTGGCCGCTTCCCGCCCACCTTGCTGCCGCCACAGGGAAGTGGCTTCTACTTGCTCGACAGCCTGAGCAGTGGCCTGGCCACGGGCGAATGGGAGCAGCTGCTTGGGAGTGTGCGCCATCTGGTGCTGCCAGCAGCCACCCTGGGCCTATTGCTCAGCGGCATCTTCGCCAATGCGCTGCGGCTCAATCTGCGTCGCGCCCTCGGCTCCGATTACGTGGAAGCAGCCCGCAGCCGAGGCTTGGGCGAGGCCCGGGTGGTGCTGCGCCACGCCCTGCCCAATGCCTTGCTGCCGGTGCTCACGATCACGGGCATAACCGTTGCTTCCCTAATTGGCGGGGCGCTACTGATCGAGGTCACCTACTCCTGGCCAGGAATCGCCTTCCGACTACAAGAAGCGATCGGTCAGCGCGATTATCCGCTGGTGCAGGGCATTGTGGTAGTCGTAGCTGGTCTGGTGGTGCTGACAACGGTAATTGTGGACTTGCTGGTAGCCCTGCTAGATCCTCGCGTCAGCTTTTAACTTTTAAAGCCTGGGCACTAATAACCAGCGACAAGCTTCTGCCAGCGGCGAGCCTGGTTGCGATCGAGCACATAAGCCCAGACGCCATTTTGTTCGCGGCGCTGGGGGGAGAGCGACAGCGGCTGCTCGAAGCCCTGCAGAAATTCACTGGTGAGGTTGAGCAGCAGTGCCTGCACCTTGAGGGGCTCAATGCCAATCAGCTGTTCACCGAGTCGAAACAACGCTTCGCCCTGGTTCTCAATTCGCACCGGTGAAAAATGGCTGGCACCCTCCACCAGCACCAGCCGGCTGTTGGGATGGGTAGATCCAGCAAACACGGCCAGCTGCTCCTGCACCGGAGGGGTCACCAGGTCGAGACTGCCGCCAACTAGCAGCACCGGCACATTGAGGTCTTGCAGGCCGTGGTGTGGCCAGAGCAGACTGCCAAAACCATTGAAAGCCACCACTCCCAGCAAAGGCGTGGCCTGGGGCTGCAAGATGCCAGCGCTGGCCTGGCCATCACCGGTGATTCCAGGCAGCTGGCACTGCAGCAGACGCGACAGGTTGGTGAGCGGCAGAGAAGCCAGGGCCAGCTCACAACGACGGCCCAGGCCCCGCTCCGGCACCAAGCCAGCCCCCATCAGCGCAGCTAGGCCACCAAGCGAGTGTCCCCCCAGCACCACCCCCTGCTCCCCCGCCGGCGCCGGGCCAAAAGCAGGCAGCTGGCCTTCCCGCTGGGCCTCGAGCACGGCATGCAGATCAGCGAGGCGTTTGGGAAGAGTTTCGGCCCCAGGCGGCGGAGCATCACCGAGCAAGGAAGCCTGGATCGCCAGTTCGTCACTGCCTGGATCTGCGACCACCAGCACGGGCCAACCCCGATCTGCAAGGGCCGCCGCCAGCCAGCTGAGCTGGTCGGAGCTGCCGCCCAGACCAGGCATCAGCAGTAGCCAAGGGCCACGTCGGGCCTGCTGGGTAGGCCAAAGCTCCAGCTGCAAAGTCGTAACCCGGTGGGGCACCTGCAGCTGCAGGCGCTGGGGATGGCGGGGCACGGCGCTTGTAAAACCCAAAGGCCTGGAGCTACGGCCGGGCAGGGGCAGCTGGCGCAACCGCTCAAGAGCAGTGTTTTGCCACTGCAGCTGGCTGCGCCACTGACTAGCCAGCTGCAGTGATTCATCGAGGCTCAGGGTGACGCTGACTACAGGCAGAGCCCGCAGCAGCTCAAGTGTGGAGACGCTGCTCTGCATCTCCAGCAATCGACGCAGGCTGCTGAGCAGTAATGGTTTCGTACTGCGGTTATCAGCTCCGGTGGTGAGCAGGCTGCCTGCCTGCTTAAGCATCTGCTCACCGGTCCAGCTGTTGAGCAGCTGCAGTCCAAAGCTGCGATCGCGCACCAGTGGCGCCTGCAGCAAGCGGATCAGGTCGCGGCGACTCTGGGGCTCCAGCAGATTGAGCCACGCTGTTAGTTCACTACTTGCCTGCTCGGGCTGGCGAGTCCAGGACTCCAGAGCCACTAGGTCGATGGGTAGCGCCAGACCATCGAGTTGCAAAAGCAACTCCTCGGCAGCTCGAGCCGGCATGCAGCCCATGGCCAGCACACTGGCAAAGCAACACCAGCGACGGAACGAGCAGAGAGCCAAGGCCAATGGCGGGGACACTTATTCTCCCCTCCTTGCGAAGCTGGGCGGCGCCAGACTCCTCTCAACTACCTAACGGCCCGTTTGCGCCCCTCCCGTTCCGCCAGTTCGCCGCAGTCCGGCTGGCTGGCTC
>JAQCGH010000033.1 GCA_027620015.1 Cyanobacteriota bacterium | reverse complement strand
CCACTCCCCCCTCGGTGGGAAATCTGTGGAAAAATAGCCGACCCTGACGAATCCAGAGGGATTCTGGGCCGTCTCGCAGAACGAGACGGCAAGTAAAAAGCTAGGCCAGGAAAGGGAAAACCCTAGATCCTGCCTGGCTCCTGTTAACGCCCCCTGTTGGATTCGAACCAACGACCGGCTGCTTAGAAGGCAGCTGCTCTATCCGGCTGAGCTAAGGGAGCAGCCGTTCGCATGATCGCTCAGCGGATGGGTACTTCACAACTGCGTCCCTAGCGCCAAGGTTCGGATCATGGCTGAAATGCGTTTTTCCTCTGTTACTGGTCCTTACGGCGCCCTTAGGCGCCCAGGCTGCGGGTGATACCCAAAAAGCCGAAACGTTCTATCAGAAGGGCTCAGCGCGCATCGCCTCGAGGTTCAACGGTGCCAGCTGCCCGAACGTCAAACCACCAACCCCCTGAACCAGCGGGCTCTGTCGGCCTACACTCGTCTGCTGCGCAACACTCGTCTTATGGCTGCCGCCCGGCTAATTGACAGCCAGAAGATCGAAATAGTGGCTCGCTACCGCTCTGGTGAAGGCAGCGCCGAGCTGGCAGAGGCCTATGGCTGCAGCACCAACACGGTGAGTCGCGTGGTGAAGGCTGGGCTGGAGCCCGCTGAATATGAGCAGCTCAAGCAGCAACGCAACCGCCCGCTCAAAGCTCCCCCAGAACTAGCTCCAGAGCCTGAGCTGCCAGAGCAGATCGACGACGACCATGCGTTGCTGGCAATCGAGGACGCTGATGATTTTGGCGATGACGCCAGTGATCTCGACTTCCCTGACGATGAACAAGCTGACCAGTTTGTGGCCGTGCCGCTTTTGCTGGTGGATCACGTTGGCGAGCTGGCTCAATGCCAGCCGCTGGCTGATGCGCCGCTTCCCGCCAGCGTCTACATGCTGGTAGACAAAACAGTGGAGCTCCAGGCCAAGCCGCTAAAGGACTTCCCCGAACTAGGCCAACTCCCCGATGGCGAAGAGGACCGGCAGGCCCTTATGGTGTTTGCTAACCCCCGCCAGGCCAAGCGCCACTGCGGTCGCACCCAGCGGGTGATAAAAGTGCCAGATACCCGCATCTTGGAGCTCACGGCGCCCTACCTAATCGCCCAAGGCATCAGCAGGGTGGTGATGGAGGGCAGCCTCTACTCCCTGCCTGGTAGCTAATTGATAGTGGATTAATCCTCCCCGGGCAGTTGTTCGTTGCGGGGGGCGAGCAGGGCAGCGCTGCAGCCGCCACTTAATACGCCAATCACCAGGGCTATACCTACTAGAAAACCGGCTGGCAGTGGGGTGCTGCGGCCAAAGCCAAGGTTGAGGCTGGGGCTCTTATCAAGGTTTTGGGCTCCCAGACAGAGAATCGCTAGCAGCAATCCACCGCCCAGCAGGCTTGCTACAAGCAGGCGCAGGCGCACAACCATCAGGGGAAAGGAGAGCTCGGTGGCGGCAGTCTGCCCGGTCAGGGCTCCTGGTGCAGCAGGGCGTAGAGCTCCCGTTTGCTGTGGCCGGTGCGCTCAGCCAGCAGTTTGGCAGCGGCGTTGCTGCTGTGGCCGGCGTGCTGAAGCTCCTGCAGCTCGGCGCTTAGAGCAGCGCTATCCCAGACCAGGGGTTCTGGCGGCAGCGCTCCTGCTACCACCAAGGTGCATTCCCCCTGGGGTGGTGTGCGGCGGAAGTGCTCAAGCGCTGCGCTCACGCTGGGCCCCACTTGCTCTTCGTGCTTTTTGGTGAGTTCGCGGGCCACGCTCAGGGAGCGATCACCAAGCACCACCAGCAGATCCTCTAGCAGATCGAGCAGCCTATGCGGGGCTTCAAACAGCACTATGGTGCGCTGTTCAGCTTGCAATTCCTGCAGTCGCTGGCGGCGCTGGTTTGTCTTGGGCGGTAGGAATCCCTCAAAGCAGAAGCGGCCGCAAGGTAGGCCACTGCTCACTAGCGCTGTGGTGACGGCGCTAGGGCCGGGAATGCAAATCACGTTGTGGCCGGCTGTGCGGGCGGCTGCCACCAGCACCTCGCCGGGATCGGAGATGCCCGGCAGCCCGGCGTCACTGATCACGGCCAAGGCTTCGCCGGCGGCGAGGGCCCCGAGCAGTTCGGGGATGCGGGCGGTTTGGTTGTGGGCGTGGAAGCTCACCAATCGCGGCCCCTGGTCTTTATGGCGTAGGCCGAGCTGATGGAGCAGCAGACCGCTGCGGCGGGTGTCTTCGCAGGCGATGCGTTGCACGCCAGCGAGCACTTGGCGGGCGCGAGGTGAGAGGTCGGCCAGGTTGCCGATGGGGGTGCCCACCAGGTAGAGCACGCCGGGGGCGGGTTCGGGTGCTTGCACGGCTGGGGGTGGGTTCCTGCAAAATGCTGAACCCTTCCCCTCCATGATGCCGGCTGCCCTCCCCCTGCCCTCAGGTATTGAGCTCGAAGCGTTGCTGGTGGAGCTGCGGCGGCTGAGCTGGGGCGCGGCCGACATCCTGCTTGCCTATGGCCGCGGCGAGCAGCCCCCCTATGGCTTTCCGCCGGCTTTGAGCGTGAATGAGGGTGGTGAAGGTCCAGTGAGTGCAGCGGATCTGGCGGTGAACCAGTGGTTGCTGGAGGGATTGGCCGCAGCTTTCCCCATGGCTGAGTGGACCGTGCTGAGCGAGGAAACCGCCAAGGAGCAGCTCACCGAAGGCGAACCCCTGCCGGCGCAGTGGCTCTGGATTCTCGATCCCCTCGATGGCACCAAAGACTTTTTGCAGGGCACGGGCGAATATGCGGTGCATCTGGCCCTGGTGCATAGCGGTGAACCGGTGCTGGGGGTGGTGTTGCTGCCGGAGCTCGAGGAGCTGTGGCTGGGCGTGATGGCGCCCATGGCCGGAGTCAGCGGCGAGGCCTGGTGCGAAAACCGTGCTGGTGTCCGCATGCCAGTGCGTTTCAGCAGCAGGCGAGCTCTAGGCGAGCTGGTGCTGGTTGCTAGCCGCAACCACCGCGACCAGCGGCTAGAGCAGCTGCTGACAGCTTTAGCTCTGGGCGACACAAAGGCGATCGGCAGCGTTGGCGGCAAGGTGGCCACGATCTTGCGAGGCGAAACGGATCTCTATATCTCGCTTTCGGGCAAGAGTGCCCCGAAGGATTGGGATATGGCAGCTCCTGAGGTGGTATTGCGCGCCGCCGGCGGCGCCTTCAGCCATGCCGATGGCCGCGCCCTCAAATACAACACCGGAGACGTACGCCAGGCTGGCTGTTTAATCGCCAGCCACGGCCCAGCCCATGCCGAGCTGCGCGCGCGGGCTGCGGCGGCGCTGGCTGTGATTGATCCCGGTTTTGTTGTTTGAGGGCTACAGGTTGGTGGCTGGGGGGGAGTGGTCGCTTTTTCGTGGTGGACTTAGCCAGGACTTAGCCCAGCTCAAAAAAATGTTGTTGGCCCCCATTCAGGCGCGGATATCCAATAAAAAGCCGGTCCCGCAGGGCCGGCTTTAGGTGCTTGGGGCCAAATTTTGTAAGGGCCAGTTGGCGGCCCTCTTCCCTCCTATGTCACTCAGGGGCAGGAGCTTCGCTTTGGGGCACGCCGCGCAGGGTGAGGTTGATGCGGCCGCGATTGTCGATTTCGCGCACGCGCACCGTTATCTGATCACCCACGTTCACCACATCTTCCACCTTCTCCACCCTGGCTTCGGAGAGTTGGGAGATGTGAATCATCCCTTCTTTACCAGGCAGGATCTCCACGAAGGCACCGATCGGAATCACGCGGGTCACGGCCCCGCTGAATACCTCGCCTTCGCTGATGCGACGGGTGAGGCCTTCGATGATGCGCTGGGCCTCTTCAGCGGCAGCACCGTCGTGGCTGGCAATCGTGACAATGCCGCCATCTTCGATGTCGATCTTGGTGTTGGTGCGCTCGGTGATTCCCTTGATAGTGCGGCCACCGGGACCGATCACGGTGCCGATCAGTTCCGGATCAATGCGGAAGCTGAGTAGGCGCGGGGCGTGGGGCGACATGGTGTCGCGGGGCTTGTCGATCGCCTCGAGCATCTTCTCGAGGATATGAAGCCGGGCAGGGCGGGCCTGATTAACGGCTTCAGCCACGGTTTTTATGTTTAAACCCGTGATCTTCATGTCCATCTGCAGAGCGGTGATGCCCTTTTCGGTGCCAGCCACCTTGAAATCCATGTCACCAAGGAAATCTTCAATGCCTTGGATGTCGGTGAGAATGCGTACCTCCTCGCCCTCCTTGATCAGGCCCATGGCGGCGCCGCTCACCGGTGCCTTCAGTGGCACGCCTGCATCCATCAAGGCAAGGGTGCTGCCGCACACCGAACCCATCGAGGTGGAGCCATTGGAGCTGAGGCACTCCGACACCACGCGCAGCACGTAGGGGAATGACTCCTTGTTAGGCAGCACCGGCACAATTGCGCGCTCGGCTAGGGCGCCGTGGCCAATTTCGCGGCGGCCAGGGGAGCGCATCGGCTTGGTTTCGCCGGTGGAGTAAGGGGGGAAGTTGTAGTGGTGCAGATAGTGCTTCTCGGTGGACGGGTTGAGGTCGTCCATTTCCTGGGCGTCGCTCGGGGTGCCGAGGGTGGCGCAGGAAAGCACCTGAGTAAGGCCACGCTGGAACAGGGCTGAGCCATGCACCCGCTTGGGTAGAACGCCGGCTGCAGCGCTGATCGGCCGCACTTCATCAAGATTGCGGCCATCGACACGCTTGCCGTCCGTGAGGATCTGGGCGCGCATCAGCTTTTTGGTCAGGTCCTTGTAGCTGTTGCCCAGGGCTTTGCCACTTGAGGCGGAGCGGATCGGGTCGTCTTCGGCTAGGGCGGCGATCTTTTCGCTCACTTCTGCCTTGATGGCGTCGAGCTTCTCGTCGCGTTCGGTTTTGGTTTGGGAAAACTGTTTGAGCACCTCACCGATGCCACCAGCACATTCCTTTTCAAGGAAGTTGGGCAGGGTGGGGTCGATGACTTGGGCTTCAGGGATCACCTGCTCGATACCGAGTTCCTTGAGCAGATTTTGCTGAGCCTTGATCAGTTCGCACACCGCTTCGTAGCCGAAGTCGATCGCTTCGATCACGTCCTGTTCGGGCAACTGGTTGGCACCGGCTTCCACCATCACTACGCCTTGGGGCGTGCCAGCTACCACCAGATCAAGCTCGCTGCGCTCGATTTCACGGAAGCTGGGGTTGAGCACGAAGTCATCGCCGAGCAGGCCCACCCGCACTGTGGCCATGGGTCCATAGAAAGGAATACCAGCCAGCAGGGTTGCCATCGAGGCGCCGGTGACGGCGAGCACATCGGGTGGCACCCGCTCATCGAGTGAGAGGCAGGTGGCCACGATTTGGATGTCGTCGCGCATCCAGCTGGGGAAGAGAGGCCGGATCGGCCGATCGATCAAACGGCAGGTGAGGATCGCCCGCTCAGAGGGACGGCCTTCGCGACGGAAAAAGCTGCCTGGGATGCGTCCGGCGGCGTAGAGACGCTCTTCGTAATCGCAGGTCAGGGGCAGAAAATCGATGCCTGGGCGACCGCCGGAGCGGGTGGCGGTGACCAGAACGGAGGTATCACCACACTCAACCATCACCGAGCCCCCAGCTTGAGGGGCGAAACGACCGGTGGTCAGCCGGATCTCCCGACCATCGAAGGAGATCGACTGAGTTTGTCCTTGCACGTGCGCTTATGTCCTGTTGTTGACAAGGAGCATTCTCGCATTTAAGCCGTTACTGCCGGGGCCCCTTCGCTATTTATCGGGTTTGTGGGTGTTATGGGCGATAAAAAAGCGCCCTTAGGCGCCTTGTAAATAATTAGCTGATCACCAGGAAGATTTCACAACGCCTGGCAGCTCACCTTTGTGGGCACGCTCGCGAAGTTGGTTGCGGCATAGGCCGAAATCGCGGTAATAGCCCCGGGGCTTGCCGGTGGCCCAGCAGCGGTTCCGAACACGGGTAGGCGCGCTGTTGCGAGGTAGCAGCTGGATTTTACGATGGATTTCAAGGCGCTCCATCGGATCTGCAGCAGCATTGAAAGCTGCCTTAAGGACAGAGCGTTTGGCTGCAAAACGCTCAACCATTTTTTTGCGCTTGACATCGCGCGCAATCATCGACTTCTTTGCCATGCGGCCCGGACTGCGTTCTGATAATTACTTATAAGCCTACCTTGCGGCGGTGATGCTCAGCGCCCTAGCAAGCTCTGTATGAATGGCAGCTGGGAGGTGTCCTTGACTATCAACAACACGCTTAAGCCCACAAGAAAGACGAAGCCAGACTGCATGAAGGCCATCTGAAACCGCTCCGGCAGGGGTTTGCCCCTTAGACCCTCGAGCAGCAAAAACACAAACTGACCGCCATCAAGCAGGGGCAGTGGCAGGGCATTAAGCACCGCCAGATTGATTGAGATCAGGGCGGTGAAGATGAACAGGCTGCTGCCACCTTGCTTGGCTAGTGACGCCCCCATCTCCACGATTTTCACCGGGCCAGATACTTGGCCGGCGGTCTCGCCGAAGTGGGTGGCGAGGGTCACGAATCCTTCCACGGTGCGGCTGGTGAGGGCGGCGAAGTCGTGGTTGGCTTGGCGGAAAGGCTCTAGGGGCGAGCGGGCGGGGCGGAAGGCCTCCGTTCCATTCGGTTGCAGCTGGGCTCCGATACGGCCAACGCCGCCAAGATCGGCGGGGGTGAGCTTTAGGGGCATGATTTGGCCGTTGCGCTCTGCTTCGAGGCGCAGGGTTTGCTCTGGGGCGGCCTTGATGAGCTCCACCAACTCGGCAACGGCGCCTTGGCCGCCGCCAAGATCGCTGCCATTGAGACTCAAAATGCGATCGCCCGGTTGGAGGCCCGCAGCTGCTGCTGCTAAGCCGGGTTGTACGCCACTCACTAACACACCGGGGCTGGCGCTGAAACCGGCGGGAATGCCAAGCACCAGCCCCTGGCTGAGCAGCACCGCATAGGCGAGCATCATGTTGGCGATCACGCCGGCGGCGATCACCAGGGCTCGCTGGGGTAAGGGCCGGTTGCTCAGCAGGTTGGGGTCGTTTTTTGGAATGGCACTCTCTTCATCGTCATCGGGAAAGGCCACGAAGCCCCCAAGGGGAATAGCCCTTAGGGCGAATTGCACGCCGCGGCGCTGGCGCTCGATCAGCACCGGTCCAAAGCCGATTGAAAAGCTGCTGACGCGGATCCCCTGCCAAGTGGCGGCAAAGAAGTGCCCCGCCTCGTGCACCACGATCAACCCTGCCAGGATCGCAAGTGCTGTGAGAACGCCCATCCAGGCTCCGCTTTGAATCCTTCCATTGTGCTGGGTTTGCCCTGAGACAGGGGGCGGCCTGCACGTTTGGCGCTGAACTAAGTCTTGACTAAGCCCCAGTCGCTGCGGGTGTATCCCCCTGCTGATGCGATCTCGACTACTAGTCGCCCCTTGGCTGGTGCCAATGGGTGAGTGTTTTTCACGGTTCACCCGGCGCCGATTGTGTCGCCTCCGAAGTAGGGAACTAGGGCAGCGGGCAGACGCACGGAACCATCTGATTGCTGGCCGGTTTCGAGCAGGGCGGCCATGGTGCGGCCTATGGCAAGGCCGGAGCCATTGAGGGTGTGGAGCAGGCGGGTGTTTTTGCCTTCCTTAAAGCGGATGGCGGAGCGGCGGGCTTGGAAGTCGTTGCACACCGAGCAGCTGGAGATCTCGCGGTAGGCAGCGGCGCCAGGGAGCCACACTTCAAGGTCGTAGGTGCGGGCTGCGGAGAAGCCCATATCACCAGTGCAGAGCTCAACCTTGCGGTAGGGCAGCTCGAGCGCTTCCAGCACGGCTTCGGCGTCAGCGGTGATCTGTTGGTGAGCGGCGGCGGAGTGGTCGGGATGGCAAAACCAGTAGAGCTCCACCTTGTTGAACTGGTGCAGGCGGATCAATCCGCGGGTGTCGCGCCCATAGGAGCCGGCTTCGCGGCGGAAGCAGGGTGTGTAAGCGGCATATTTGAGCGGCAGCTGCTCGGCGGCAATCACCTCATCGCGGTGCAGGGAGGTGAGGGGTACCTCAGCGGTGGGGGTGAGCCAGAGGTCGTCATCGGCACAGCGAAAGCTTTCCTCAGCGAATTTGGGCAGCTGCCCCGAGCCAGTGAGGCTGGCTGAATTCACCAGGATCGGGGGCATCACCTCGCAGTAGCCCTTGCTGGTGTGGAGATCGAGCATGAAGCTGATTAAGGCTCGCTCCAGCCGGGCTCCAGCACCCATCAAGGTGATGAAGCGGCTTTGGGCAATCCGCACCGATCGCTCTGTCTCAAACAAGCCCAGCCGCTCGCCGATTTGCCAATGCTCTTGGAGGCCAGCTTCGGCGCGAGGGCTGCCCCAACGTTTGATCTCAATGTTGTCGGCCTCGCTGCGGCCGTCAGGAGCGTCGGGCGAAGGCAGGTTGGGTAGGGCGCTGAGAGCCTCGCGCAGTTGCAATTCCAGGGCCTTCTCCTGCTCCTCAAGGCTTGCCACCTGGTGCTTGATGGCGTTGCCCTGATCGCGTAGGGCCTGCACATCGGGGCTACTAGGCGCAGCTCCGCTTTGGATCAGCTGCCCCACCGCCTTGCCAATGCGGTTGCCTTCGGCCTGGAGGTCACTGCGCTGCTGCTCCAGATCCCGCTCCTGACGGGCGATCTGCTGCAGCGGGCCAAGATCTAGCGCCATACCGCGACGCCCGAGCTGCTGGGTAATTAGCTCGGGGTTATCGCGCAGAAGGCGCTGATCCAGCACTGGTTTAAGTCGAGTAAAACGAGCCTACGAGGCAGGGATCAGAGCACCTGCACCACTTCGCTTACTTCAGGGATGGCCTCGCGCAGCTTGCGCTCAATGCCCATTTTGAGCGTCATTGTGCTGCTAGGGCATGAGCCGCAGGCACCCTGGAGGCGCACTTTCACGATCGGGCCGTCGATCTCGACCACCTCGACGTTGCCACCATCAGCCATCAAATAGGGGCGCAGTTCATCGAGAGCGCGCTCAACATTCTCCAGGGTGAGCGCATGAGGATCGGCGTTTTCAGTGGCAGCGATGGTGGTGTCAGTGGTCATGGCTAATAAAAGGTGTGAACTGAGTTTAGGAAGGGGAGCGCGGTGCTGTCTTTAGGGCGAGGACGATTTTTGGGCTTCGCTCCTTAAGATTTGAGCCATGACAGACGTACCCGTCTCAAGGATTCGCAATTTCTGCATCATCGCCCACATCGACCATGGGAAATCCACCCTGGCCGATCGACTGCTGCAAGACACCGGTACCGTCGCCGTCCGCGACATGCAGGAGCAGTTTCTCGACAACATGGAGCTGGAGCGTGAACGCGGCATCACCATCAAGCTGCAGGCCGCTCGCATGGAATACACCGCTGCTGATGGTGAGCGCTACATCCTTAACCTGATCGATACGCCCGGCCACGTTGACTTCTCATATGAGGTGAGCCGCTCGCTGCAGGCCTGTGAAGGCGCCCTGCTTGTAGTGGATGCCAGTCAGGGGGTAGAAGCTCAAACCTTGGCCAACGTTTACCTAGCCCTGGAGAACAATCTCGAGATCATTCCCGTTCTAAACAAGATCGATTTGCCCGGTGCCGATGCCGATCGTATTGCTGAAGAAGTTGAGGCAATCATCGGGCTCGATTGCTCCAATGCAATTCATTGCTCTGCGAAAACTGGTCTAGGCGTGCCCGCAATCCTGCAGGCAGTAGTGGATCGGGTGCCGCCGCCCCCAGACAAGGTTGCCGAACCGCTTCGGGCCTTGATCTTCGATTCTTATTACGACCCCTATAGGGGGGTGATTGTTTACTTCAGAGTTATCTCCGGCTCCCTTAGTAAGCGCGACAAAGTGCTGCTGATGGCAAGCCAGAAGAGCTACGACCTTGATGAGGTGGGTGTGATGGCGCCAGATCAGCGCCAAGTGGATTCTCTGCATGCCGGTGAAGTGGGCTACTTATCTGCTTCCATCAAGGCAGTGGCCGATGCTCGCGTTGGCGACACCATTACCTTGCTGTCAAATCCCGCTGCTGAGCCCCTGCCCGGTTACGCCGAGGCCACGCCAATGGTGTTCTGTGGCCTGTTCCCCACCGATGCTGACCAATACCCTGATCTGCGCGAATCCCTAGACAAGCTTCAGCTCTCCGATGCGGCGCTTAAATACGAGCCGGAAACAAGCAGCGCCATGGGCTTTGGTTTCCGTTGTGGGTTTCTTGGCCTGCTGCACATGGAGATTGTGCAGGAGCGGCTTGAGCGTGAATACAACCTAGATTTGATAGTTACCGCGCCATCTGTGATCTATCAGGTGAATATGCTCGATAACACCATTATGATGGTGGATAATCCAGCCACCCTGCCAGATCCGCAAAAGCGTGAATCAATTGAAGAGCCTTATGTGAAGCTCGAAATTTATACCCCCAATACCTATAATGGCGCTTTAATGGAGCTTTGCCAGGATCGTCGTGGTGAGTTTATTGATATGAAATACATCACCACTGATCGGGTAACTCTTCACTACGAGATGCCACTGGCGGAGGTGGTTACAGACTTCTTTGACCAGATGAAGTCGCGCACCAAGGGTTATGCCTCAATGGAATACAGCCTGATTGGCTATCGCAAAAATGAGTTGGTGCGGCTTGACGTATTAATCAATAGCGAAAAAGCTGATCCACTTACTACTATTGTGCACCGCGATAAGGCCTACAACGTGGGCAAGGGGTTGGTGGAGAAGCTCAAGGAGTTGATTCCCCGCCAACAGTTCAAGATCCCAATCCAGGCTTCGATTGGCAGTCGCATAATTGCTTCAGAGAGCATCAGCGCCATGCGTAAAGACGTGCTGGCTAAGTGTTACGGCGGTGATATCTCCCGCAAGAAGAAGTTGCTGCAGAAGCAGGCCAAGGGCAAGAAGCGCATGAAGGCGATGGGCAAGGTAGACGTGCCGCAGGAAGCCTTCATGGCAGTGCTGAAGCTCAATCAGTAGCCCTTAGGGCTGTGGGAATGCTGTATGGGTAGTTATTAATCAGGGGCCCCAATGGCCTGGTTACCGCGCTCCCGACCGGCGCAAGATGGCTTTTTACTGCCGCTGTCCACCGCAGCCTCCCTGCTGTTGATGCTCAGCAGCCTTTCGCTTCAGGCTGTGGCACTCCAGTCCCGCAGCCAGGTGAATGCCGGCCAGCGATTGCGGCAGGCTGAAGATCAACTTATGTCGGCTGCTCAGCATCTGGTGGCTGATCCACTGAAGGTTGACCAATTGTCCAGCCAGGTGGGCGAGGCAGGCCAGGTGGGTCCTGTGGCTGAACTGCTGCTGTAGTGGGAGAGACTTGATTTCCTTCTACCGCCCGAGGTTTAATGCCTCGAAAGGGGTATTGCGATGCGCAACTCAAACGGCGGGCTGACGGTTTCGGAGCTACTTATTGGTATTGCAGTTGTGGTCTTGATTGGGCTTGCATTTTTTCAATATCAAAAAATGCAAAAATCTTCCTCACCGCAAACAATGCAGCCATCCTTGACTCATGGATGACATCACACGCCGCAAGTGGGAGAAGATTGCAGACGAAACCATAGATCGCGCTATTGCCGCAGTGATGGTCGAGCTAGAGGCAGATCCCCTTGTAAGCATTGACAGCATCCAACGGTTAATCACTAGTGCTGCTGTGGGGGAGGCAGCGAACCTGCATTATTTGAGGTAAGCAGATTTACACGCGTCAGCCAACGTGGATTCTGCTTAAGTTTGCTGGGTTAGCTGCCACATATGTGCCGATGGAGTCTGCGGGCGATCTGGGTTTAGGGCGCTTCCGTTGAAGGAAAAAGATCTGCTAATGGGTGGTTTGGTATGAACCCACCTTTTTATTTAGCGGCAGGGTGAAGTACGCCTTTTATCTGACTTCACAGATCATCTTCAGCCTCGTTTGCATGGCGCGGAGGTCCCATCTCTGCTCAACTAGTAGTTGTTGCTATTGAGGGGCCACTCAGTGATTGCAGGCTTTGCCCTTCGCCGTGCCCCCAGCCTCTCGGCTCATATGGCCCGCTGGGGTTTGGTGATCGTGGTGGCTTACGCCCTAGGGGCCCTGCTCACGCCGCTGCTGGTGCATGCAGGTTGGCTGAGCGATCCCAATGCCGGCCTGCAGAACCCGATCTATGCACCGCCCTCACTGAGCCATTGGTGCGGCACTGATCGTTTGGGGCGAGATGTGTGTGTGCGCACGCTCGCCGGTAGTGGCGTGGCACTGCAGGTGGTGCTGCTGGCCTTGGTGATCGCCCTACTTATCGGTGTGCCCCTTGGCATGGTGAGTGGCTACCTAGGCGGCTGGGTGGATCGAGTGCTGGTGCTGTTGATGGACACCCTCTACACCCTGCCGGTGCTGCTGCTTTCAGTGGTGCTGGCCTTCCTGCTGGGCCGGGGCCTGCCCAATGCCGCCGCCGCCCTTTGCGTCGTCTACATACCCCAATATTTCCGGGTGGTGCGCAACCAGACGGCCCAGGTGAAGAACGAGTTGTTTGTAGAGGCGGCTCAGTCGCTCGGCGCTGGCCCGATCTGGATTCTTCGCCGTTACCTACTGCGCAACGTGATTACCTCGGTGCCGGTGCTGCTCACCCTCAATGCCGCCGATGCCGTGCTGGTGCTAGGTGGCCTTGGCTTCCTGGGCCTGGGCCTGCCAGAAACAATCCCCGAGTGGGGCGGCGACCTGCAGCAGGCCCTCACCGCCGTGCCCACCGGCATCTGGTGGACTGCCCTCTACCCGGGCCTGGCCATGTTTGTACTGGTGCTGGGTTTGTCGTTTCTGGGCGAAGGGCTCGAAAGCTGGCTCAGCGGTGGCAGCGCCCAGAGCACGGGATCTTGAAGCGCAGGTCATGCGCCAGCCAGGTCGACTTGCTGCGTAGATCCATGCCCTTGCGGTAGATCTTTTAGTAGCGCCGCTTCAGTGCCTGAGCTTGATCGTGCGGGGCAGGGTTTCGCTGATGGCCCCCTCGGCATCGAGGCTCGGATAGGGGCGGCTTTCGCGCTGGCACCAGGCTGCAACCTCCGGATAGGCCCACTCAAACAGCAGGTTGTCGTAGCGATCTGCCGGCACCCCTTCGCCGTGGCGTGGCAGCAGCCCTGCGGCCTCCCGTTGACGCAGCGCTTCAAACAGCAGCGTGGCGCAGGCCACGCTCACATTCAGCGATTGCACCATGCCGTGCATCGGGATCACGATCGGCTGGTCTACTAATTCCGCCGCCGCTGCGCTCAACCCCCACTTCTCAGCTCCCAGCACAAGGGCACTGGGGCCGGTGAAATCGCACTGGTGGTAGTCCACCGCTTCTACCGAAAGGTGGGTGCCATAGAGCCGGAAGCCCTGCGCCTTTAGTTGGCGTAGCAGGGCCACGCTGTCGCCGTCGCTGTGGCGATGCAGCGGCACCCACTTTTCACTGCCCTTTGATGTGCAGTTGAAGGTGGGCGTGCGGCCCGCCAGGCTCACCACATGGGCCTCCAGCACCCCCACTGCATCGCAGCTGCGCAGAATCGCCGAGAGGTTGTGGGGTTTGTCCACGTGCTCAAGCACCACGGTGAGATCACCCATGCGGCGATCGAGCACGGCCTTGAGCCGCTCAAAGCGGCGGGGCAGCAGGGGCATGGCGTCGGGCTTAGTTGAGGTGCGAGATCACGGGCATCTCCCGAATGCCCAGTCTCCCGAATGACAAGTCGCTCATGAATAGACACCTTGTTGTTTTTATGCCGTCGTGGCCCAGATCCTTTAATTCCAGCAGTGAAGACATTCCTGTAGTTGCTGTTGGCGGGCTGGAGGTAATCAGTTTGTGAATTAGCCCTGATTAGCTAACTGCCAAAAAATATCCATCCCCCCTGCCGCCCCACCCCTGCGCGCTAGTTGTGGAGCCTTGCCCCCCGCTGCCCCACTCCCTGGCACCCGCCCCTGTAGCCGAAACTCTCGCGATTGGCCTGGCACCGCGCCAGCTCGCCTGGCAGGTGTTGCTGGCGGTGGGCGCTGGCGCTTACGCCGATCTGGCGCTCGAGCGGGAGCTGCAGCGCCATCCCCTTGAAGGCGCTGACCGAGCCCTGGCCACCGAACTGGCCTACGGCGCCATCCGCCAGCGGCGTCTGCTCGATGCCTGGCTCGATGCCCTCGGCAAGGTGCCAGCCGCCCGCCAGCCGCCCAAGTTGCGCTGGCTGCTGCACCTGGGGCTCTACCAACTGCTTTTCAGCAGCCGGGTGCCGGCTTCTGCGGCGGTGAGCACCACCGTGGAGCTGGCTAAACGGGGAAAACTCGGCCGGCTGGCGCCGGTGGCCAATGGCCTACTTAGGGCCTGCGGGCGCCGGCGAGCGGAGGCCGGTCCTGAGCCCTGGGATGGTCTGGGCCCCCTGCCAAGCGACCCCGCTGCCAGCTTTGGCCTGCGCCATTCCCTGCCCGCCTGGCTCGCTGAGCTGGCGTTGCAGTGGCCTGATCCCGAGGCCTTCGGTCTGGCCTGCAACCAACCCCCCGCCCTCGATCTGCGCCTAAACCTGCTGCGCACCACGCCTGCGGGTGCTTTGGCTGCCTTCACTGCCGCCGGGATCGAGGCGGCCTCCCTTCCGGATCTGCCCGGGGGCCTCACCCTTCTGGGCCGCAGCGGTGAGCTGCGCGCCCTGCCTGGCTACGCCGAGGGCCACTGGTGCGTGCAAGATCGAGCTGCTCAAGCGGTAGGCCTACTGCTCGATCCCCAGCCCGGCGAACGAATCCTCGATGCCTGCGCCGCCCCGGGCGGTAAGAGCACCCATCTCGCTGAGCTGCTCGCTGATTCTGGTGAGGTGTGGGCTGTGGATCGCTCCGAGGGGCGCTTGCGCCGAGTGGGTGTAAACGCCGCTCGCCTTGGCCTGCAGTGCATCAACACCCTGGCCGCCGATGCCACTGCCCTGGCAGCTGAAAAGCCTGAGTGGCTTGGTTGGTTTGATCGCATCCTTCTTGATGCCCCTTGTTCGGGCCTTGGCACCCTGGCCCGCCACGCCGATGCCCGCTGGCGGATCAGCCCCGAAACGATCACCGAGTTGGTGCCGCTGCAGCGGACCCTGCTGGAATCCCTACTGCCTCTGCTCAAGCCTGGCGGCCAGCTGGTTTACGCCACCTGCACTGTGCATCCAGCTGAAAACTGCCAGCTGCTCGATGGCTTCCTGGCCGATCACTCCGGCTGGCAGCTGCAGCAGAGCTGGCAGCTCTGGCCAGCCGCAGGCGCCGGTGACGGCTTTTTTGCCGCCCTGCTCCAGGCGCCAGCTAAGCCACTCGCTTAAGGCGGAGGTGGCGGGGCTTCCAGCGGCGGTGGTGTGTCCGGCGCTGGGCTTGGAGGAGCAGGAGTGATTGGTGTTAGGGGTTGCTCGTTGAGGCTGGGGGTAGGGCCAAGATCTAGAGGCTGGGGGGCAGGCTCAAGCGGGTTTTCTGAGTTGGCCGCCTGCTCGCTGCGGCGCTCAGCTTGCTTCTTATCGAGCCGGTAGGTTTCCGCTAATTGCGGTTTGGGCGGGAACTGGCGCACTGGCAGGTCCTTGCTGATCGGCGCCATAAAGGCACGCCAGGCGTAGGTGGCAACCACGCTGGTGCTTTTGGTTGAGCGGCTGTCGTCGTAGCCCAGCCACACTCCAGTAGTGAGCTGGGGAATCGAGCCGATAAACCAAAGGTCGCGGCCGCCTTCAGAGGTCCCTGTTTTACCTGCCACAGGTCGATCCGGCAGTGCCGCGCCGCCGCCAGTGCCCGACCGCACCGCCCGCTCCAGCATCCACAGCATCAGGGCAGCGAAGTCGCTATCGACGGCCCGTCGCCCTTGATCGCCATCCACCCGGCGGCTCCACAGCAGCTCGCCATCGGGGCCGAGGATCTCCTCAAATGGTGTTGGTTTTACGTAGATGCCACCGTTATTTATGGCGGAGTAAGCGGCGGTCATATCCACCACGGTTTGCTCGGTGGCACCGAGGGCCAGAGGATAAAAGCGTCCCAGCTCTCGAGTGATGCCGAGGTTCTTGGCCGTTTCGATCACCTTGTCGAAGCCCAGCTCCTGCAGCAGCCCAACCGCCACTGTGTTGAGCGAGTTCTGCAGGGCCGCCACCATCGATATCGAGCCCAGATAGCGGTTGCCGAAGTTCTTGGGGCAGTAGCCGCCGAAGCAGCGGGCCGAATCGCGGAACAGCCGCTCCGGCAGCATCCCCTGTTGCAGGGCCGTGAGATACACAAACAATTTGAAGGTGGAGCCGGGAGAGCGCAGGGCTTGGGCCGCTCGATTGAACTGGCTGTCCTTGAAGTCGGTGCCGCCCACCATCGCTCGCACCAGGCCGGTGCCTGGCTCAATCGCCACCAGAGCGCCCTGCATGCTGCCGGTGGCATATCTGTTCACCGCCGACTGGGCCTTCTCTTGCCAAGCAAAGTTGACGCTGCTGCGAACGGTCAAACCACCCACCTCAAGCTGCTCGGGGCTGAGCACCTTGGGGAGTTCTTGCTGCACCCAGCTGCTGAAGTAGGGGGCTCGGCTGTCCCAATATTTGGGTTCAGCTGGCTTGAGTCGCAGCGGTGAAGCCTCAGCCTGCTTTTGCTCACTCACGCTGATGAAGCCCGCCTCCTCCATGCGGCGCAGCACCACGGCCCGCCGCTCCAGGGCTAGGTCGGGATTCACCAGGGGGGAATAAATAGAGGGGGCCGGTGGCAGCCCTGCGATCAGGGCGGCTTCCGCGAGGGTCAGCTGATCAGGGGTTTTTGTGAAGTACACCCAGGCCGCGTCGGCAACGCCGTAGGCGCTCGAGCCGAGATAAACGACGTTGAGGTATTCGCTGAGGATCTGCGGTTTGCTGAGCTGGCGCTCGAGCTTGCCGGCTAGGGCGGCCTCTTTGATTTTGCGAATCAAGGTGCGTTCCTGGCTTAGAAATACGGTGCGTGCCAGCTGCTGGGTGATTGTGCTGGCCCCCTCCTCCACCGAGCCCTTGCGCAGGTTGCGCACCATGGCCCGGGCGATTCCCACCGGGTCAATGCCTTCGTGCTGATAAAAGCGCCGGTCTTCCGCGGCGATAAAAGCCTGTTGCACCAAAAGCGGCGTCGTTTCGGGCGTCAGCTTTTCGCGAGTTACAGGCCCGATCTTGTGCACCACCTGGCCATCGGCGGAGAGGATGGTGAGCGTGCCTGGTCGGTTGAAGTGGTTGATGCCACGGGCGTCGGGCAACAAGCTGTCAAAGCCCGTCACAAGCGCCGCTTGGCCGCAGGCAACGCCGCCGCCAACTAGAGCGGCAAGCAGCCCTACTCCCACCAGGTTTGTGCGGCGGGGCTGGGGAGCTTTATCGGTGGCCGGGCGACGGCGGCGTTTCACCTCAGCCAACGAGGGAGCTATGGCCGATTGCCAAGGCGGTCACGAGCATGCCCAGCACCAGAAATGGTTGGGCGCTTGCCTGGTATTTGACATCGAAGGCGACTGGATCACGCAGCAGCCAGATGTCTTGGAAGGTGATCTGGGGAATGATCAGCAGTACCAACAACACCGCTGCGAAGTGTTGGCCGATTGCGATCAGCACTGCCACCATCGCCAGCTGAAACACGTCAATCATGCCGGCGCTGATCCAGCTGGCCTTCTCGATACCGAAAGCCACCGGAAGGGATTTCAGGCCCATGGCCCGGTCGCCCTCGACGCTCTTGAAGTCGTTGACCACGGCGATGCCTAAGCCTGCTAATGAGTAGGCCAGGGTGAGCAGGGCGGTGATCCAGGTGAGCTGGCCAAAAAGAGCCTGGCCGGCCCACCAAGGCAGTGCGATGTAGCTGGCGCCTAGGGCGTAGTTGCCTAGCCAGCCGTTTTGCTTGAGTTTTAGCGGTGGAGCTGAATAGATGAAGCTCACAAAGGAGCCGCCTAGGGCCAGCAGCAGCAGCACTGGGGTGGTGTGACCGGCCCAGAGATCTAGGCCGTAGGCAACTCCTAGCCCTGATAGGAGCAGGATCCAGATCTGGGCCTTCACCTGGCCCAAAGGAATCGCTCCAGAGGGAATCGGGCGGTAGGGCTCGTTGATCGCGTCAATCTCGCGGTCGTAGTAGTCGTTGATCGTTTGGGTGTAGCCGGCCAGCAATGGCCCGCTCATAAGCATGCAGGCGATTGAGGCACCCACCTCGCTGAAGCTCCAGTGGAAATTGCCTGAGGCCGCAGCGCCGCACAACACCCCCCATATAAGGGGTATCCAGGTGACCGGTTTCATCAGCTGCAACCGGATTTTCCAGATACTGCTGGTGCCACTGGCACCCTTCATGCCGAGCAGCTGACGGGCGCCGCCGCCGCTGGCCGCTTCGGGATTGGGGCTGTTGCTCAACGGCCTAGGCCTCAGGCGATGGTGAGTTCGTCGTCAAAAAACCAGGCGATTTGACCATCGCTCAGCTCCACCACCACGCCGATGCCCTTGCCATCCACTGTGCGGAAGCCGGTCACGGTGCCGGTGGAATCAGCCTTCAGGGAATCAACCATCTGGTTCGAGATGCGATCTCGAACCCTGGTGATTCGTACCTTCGAGCCAATATTTATGGTGGCAGCCTGGGACATGGCCGGCGCTACTGAAAAGTGGCGCAACCCTAACAGTGCTTAACGGAGCCCAAGTTCATGGTTGCCAAGCGGATCATTCCCTGTCTCGACGTGGCCGATGGCCGGGTGGTGAAGGGGGTGAATTTTGTTGGGTTGCGCGATGCAGGTGATCCGGTGGAACTGGCGTGTCGCTACAGCGCCGCTGGGGCCGATGAGCTGGTTTTCCTCGACATAGCCGCCAGCCACCAAGGCCGCGGCACATTGGTTGAACTGGTGCAACGCACCGCTGAAGCGGTCACCATTCCTTTCACCGTGGGAGGTGGCATCAGCAGCGTTGAGGGCATCACCGCCCTGCTGCGTGCCGGCGCCGACAAGGTGAGCCTCAACTCATCGGCCGTGCGCGATCCTGAGCTGGTGGCCCGGGGTGCTGAGCGCTTCGGCTGCCAATGCATCGTGGTGGCAATCGATGCCCGTGCCAGAGCTGGTGGCGGTTGGGATGTGTACGTCAAAGGTGGCCGCGAGAACACAGGCCTAGATGCGGTTGCCTGGGCAAGTCAGGTGGTGGCCCTTGGAGCTGGCGAGATCTTGCTCACCTCCATGGATGGCGATGGCACCCAGGCGGGTTACGCCTTAGAGCTCACTCGAGCCGTGGCCGATGCCGTGGAGGTGCCAGTGATCGCCTCTGGCGGTGCCGGTTGCATCGACCACCTCGCTGAAGCTCTCGATCCCAGTCCGGCGGGTGGCCATGCCTCAGCAGCCCTATTGGCCTCTTTGCTTCACGATGGCATCCTTAGTGTTGAACAGATCAAAATTGAGCTGCTACGACGCGGGCTGCCTATCCGGCCCCTCGCAACGAGTTGTTAAGCCTCGTAAAGTTACGTATAAGCATTTTTTCGGCTTAGCCAGCGCTTGTTTTCTGCTCTTCCCATACTTTCGCCGCCCGCCTCCACCGCGATTGCCCTTGGCATGGTTGCGGCTGTGGTTGCTCTGATTGCTTGGGCATTGCAGTTGATGCAAGCAGCTAGTGATCGTCGGGAATTTTCGTTAATGCTGGCTGGCTGCATGGTGTGTTCAGCAGCAGTTGGCTTGGCCACTGTGATGGTGCTCACCTTCACTAGTCCCAGTTTTCTGCCTGCTGTGGATGCGGGCATAAGTCTCGATTCGATTTTGTTGCCCTGGGATGGCGAGCTTTAGACCAGGCGATCCAGAGGCGGTGCGGGAGCTTTTTGAGCAGATAGCCCCCAGCTATGACCAGCTCAATGACCTGCTCAGTTTTGGCCTACATCGCATCTGGAAACGTCAGGCGATTGCTTGGTTGCAGCCCCAGCCTGGCCAGCGTCTTTTAGATCTGTGTTGCGGTACAGGCGATCTGGCCCTAGTGCTGGCTTCCCGGGTAAGGCCAAGTGGCAGCGTGCTCGGCATAGATGCGGCAGCTGCTCCTCTGGCAGTAGCGGCACTGCGGGCAGCCGCTCAGCCGTGGCTACCGGTGAGCTGGCAGCAGGGCGATGCCCTAGCTACTGGCTTGGCAAGCGCTAGTTGTGATGGCGCCGTGATCGCTTATGGGTTGCGCAACCTCGCTGATCCAGGGGCAGGCCTCGTGGAGCTGCGGCGAATTTTGTGCGATTTGGGTCGCGCTGCAGTGCTTGATTTCAATCGCCCCTCTGGTGCGGCAGCGAGCTTCCAGCGTTTTTATCTACGCCAATTGGTGGTGCCCACCGCCAAACGCTTCGGAATTTCCGAACATTACGCTTACCTGGAGGAGAGCCTGCAGCGCTTTCCCACCGGCTCTGAGCAGCAGCAGCTGGCTTGGCAGGCGGGCTTCAGCGAAGTGCGGCATCGGCCATTGGCGGGTGGTCTGATGGGCTTGCTGGAGCTGGTGGCCTGAGGGACTATCGCCAACGACAATGGGATGACGATTCAGATAGCGATTCCGTGAATTTCCAGGACATCATCGCAACCCTGAATCGCTTCTGGGCCGACCAGGGCTGCTTGCTCCTGCAGCCTTACGACACTGAAAAGGGTGCCGGCACAATGAGCCCCCACACGGTGCTGCGGGCGATTGGGCCCGAGCCCTGGGCCGTGGCTTACCCCGAACCGTGTCGTCGCCCCACCGATGGCCGCTACGGCGATAACCCCAACCGGGCCCAGCACTATTTTCAGTATCAGGTGCTGATAAAGCCCAGCCCCGATGGAATCCAGGAGACCTACTTGACCTCCCTGGAAGCGTTGGGAATCCGCGCCCGCGAGCACGATATTCGCTTCGTTGAAGACAACTGGGAATCGCCCACCCTCGGCGCCTGGGGTGTGGGCTGGGAGGTGTGGCTCGATGGCATGGAGGTAACCCAGTTCACCTATTTCCAGCAGTGCGGTGGCCTCGATTGCCGGCCGGTGTCGATAGAGATCACCTACGGCTTAGAGCGTCTGGCCATGTATCTCCAGGATGTGGAGAGCATCTGGGATCTGAGCTGGGATGGCAATCTCTCCTATGGCGACATTTGGCTGCCATTTGAAAAGGGTCACTGCGCCTACAACTTCGAAGCCTCCAATCCAGAGCGGCTCAAGCAGCTGTTTGCCATTTATGAGGCCGAGGCGGCAGATCTGGTTGCTAAGCAGCTCCCCGCCCCAGCGCTGGACTTCGTGCTCAAGTGCAGCCACACCTTCAACCTGCTGGAAGCTCGTGGTGTGATCTCGGTTACGGAGCGCACCGCCACGATTGGTCGCATCCGCACCCTGGCCCGTCAGGTGGCGGAGGCCTGGCTGGCCGAACGGGAAGCCCTCGGTTTTCCTCTGCTGAGCGAGGCCAAGCGCCCCGTGGCGGCGTGAAGAGGCTGCTGCAGCGCACCTTGCTGGTAGTGGTGTTGGCTGGTGTCAGCTTTCAGTAGGGGCGCCTGAGTGAGCGAGCCATATGGCCCTGTCGCCTGCGCCCGGTGGCAAAGCTAGTGGCACCGCTAATGGGCCAGGAGATGCCAAGCCGGGAGCTCTGTGAGCTGTTGCTGCAGATTCCTCACCTTTAACCCCAGCTTGCGTGGGAACCCTGGCTGGGTTCATGCGTAGTGGCCTGTGGCCTGTTGTGGGGTTAAGGCAGCGGCCTCAGGCTCAGCCAGGCCGCACCTGAAGCCGCTCTTATGGGGCCTGCTTTTGGTCCTGCTACTGCTGCGGGTGGGCTGGCTGGCGTTCACGCCGCTTCAGCCGGCGGCCGGTGATCCAGTGCTTCAACTTGAGGCAGCTGGTGGCCCGCTGGAGCTGACGTTGCGGGGCATCCTGCTCAGTGATCCTGTGCCTAGCGGTGCTGGCTGCCGGGCTCTGCTGCAGCTCCCGGTGGGCCGCACTGAACTGCGCTTCGAAGACTGCCCGAAGCTGCAACAGAGTTGGCGCCTGCAGGTGCAGGGCCGCCTGCGGCGCCCCCAGGTGTCGCCCCATCCGCTGCTAGCTGCACCGGCAGAGCGACTGGCGCGTCAGGGAAGCTTCAGCCAGCTGCAGGTGCAGGATTTTGAGGTGCTGCAACGTACGGCAACCCCGGTCGCAGACCTGCGCCGCAGCATGGCCCTGGCTTTGGTGCAACATGCCGGTCCCGACAACGGCAGCGTGCTGGCAGCTCTAGTGCTCGGTAGTGCCGTGGTGCCCGTGCCGGCGGAGCTGCGCGAGGCTTTTCGGGCAGCGGGGCTATCCCATGCCCTGGCGGCCTCAGGCTTCCACCTGTCGGTGCTGCTGGGCGTGATGCTTCCCCTGGGCGCGCGCTTGCCGCGGCTGGGGCGGCTCTCTTTGGCGGCGGCG
>JAQCGH010000032.1 GCA_027620015.1 Cyanobacteriota bacterium | reverse complement strand
CGCCTGGCCGGAGTACCAGCCGCGGTAGTGCTGCGCGCCCGCCAAGTGCTGGGCCGCATCGAAGCCAACAGCGTCGTGCGGGTGGATCAGGGGGACGGGGTGGGAGCGGGCGGGGCGCACGCCGCCTGAAGCCAGGCAGCCCGCAGCAGGGCGTTGCAGGCAGCGGCCACCAGTGCGGCTCCGCCCTTGGAGCCCTCGAGCCGGATATGCACCAGGCCACTCTCAGCCAGGTGACGCTTGCTCTGGGCCACCCCCACAAACCCCACCGGCATGCCGATTACCAGGGCTGGCGCCGGCAGCGCTTTTGAGGCCACCAGCTCCAGCAGCACCTCCAGAGCCGTAGGAGCACTGCCGATCAACACCACTCCTGGGCGCAACTCTGCGAGCGCCGCCGCCATACCCGCCGCAGTCCTGGTGGATCCGTTCGGCGCCTGCTCCGGTGCCCACTCGAGAACGCTGCGCACCTGATTAGCGAAGGTGCGCAGCGCCATTGGCGCCACTGCCGCCGCCGCCATTGCCGTGTCCGTGAGGATCGGCGCCCCAGCAGCTAACGCTGCCAAGCCGGCGGTGCAGGCGGTAGCTGGGCAAACCAGATCAGCCGCCAAAGCCGGATCGCCGCTGCTGTGAATCAGACGCAGCAACACGTCCTGCTGCATAGGGCTGAGCGGCGCAAGCGCCGCCGCCGTTTCAGGCAACTCCCGGATAAGCCGCAAGCTCTCGCAAAAAATCGGGTGATCCAGCAAAGGCCCTCCGCTTGGCCGCAATTTCAGCATTACTCATGACCCAAACTGAACTGCACCCGGTGCTGAGCGCCCTGCGGATCTGAGCCCCGCATTTCAGCCATGCCTATCCACCTGTTCTGGGGAGACGATGAGGCTGCCCGCACCCGTGCCGTAGAGGCGCTGGTGAAGGCACAGGTGGATCCCAACTGGGCCACCATCAACCTCAGCCGCCTAGATGGCAACGACGCCGGCCAGGCAGCCCAAGCCCTCGATGAGGCCCGCACTCCGCCCTTTGGCGCTGGCAGCCGGATGGTGCTGCTGCAGCGCAGTCCCTTTTGCAGCCAGTGCCCAGCTGAGCTGGCCGACCGTTTTGAGGCCGGCCTAGCCCAGGTGGCGGATGGCTGCCATCTGTTGCTGGTGAGTTCCGCCAAGCCGGATGCCCGGCTGCGCACCACCAAGGCCCTGCAGAAGCTGGTGAAGGCTGGCCAGGCTAGTGAGCAAAGCTTTCCCCTCCCAGCCATCTGGGATAGCGCCGGCCAGGTGGAGCTGGTGAGCAGCACGGCCCGGGAGCTGGGGCTGAAGCTCGAGCCAGCAGCAGCTGAAGCCCTCTCCGATGCCATCGGCAGCGACAGCGCCCGCCTGGCCAGAGAGCTTGAAAAGCTAAGCCTCTACGCCAATCCCATCACCGTGGCGGCCGTGCAGGCCCTGGTGGGGGGTCAGGCCACCAGCTCCCTCGCCGTGGGCGACGCCCTGCTGGCTGGCCAGCCAGCCGATGCCATTGCGCGGCTTGATGCCTTACTGGAAGCCAACGAACCGGCGCTGCGCATCGTTGCCGCACTCAGTAGCCAAATCCGCGGCTGGCTTTGGGTCACCCTGCTCGACCTGCAAGGTGAAAGCGACGTAGCGGTGATCGCTAAAGCGGCGGGCATCGGCAACCCCAAACGGATCTATGTGATGCGCAAACAGATCCGTGGGCGCCAGCCAGCCGTATTCCTGCGCCTGCTCAGCCAGCTGCTCTCGGTGGAGGCTGCCCTCAAGCGTGGCAGTAGTGCAGGCGATGCCTTCCGCGACGGCTTCCTGCTGAACCCATCTGAGATCAAGACAGATAATTAGCTGCTGTTTCACTAACGCCCACCGCCCCGCCATGGCACTGCTGGTTCAGAAGTTTGGCGGCACCTCGGTTGCCGATGTGGAACGCATCCAGGCAGTGGCACGCCGCATCGCCCGCAGCCGAGAGCAGGGGCACGACTTGGTGATTGTGGTGTCAGCGATGGGCCACAGCACCGACCAGCTCACCGGACTAGCCCGCGCAATTAGCAGCAACCCACCCCAGCGGGAGCTGGACATGCTTCTAGCCACTGGCGAACAGGTGTCAATCGCCCTGCTTTCCATGGCGCTGCATGCCGAGGGCGTTCCGGCGGTGTCGATGACAGGCACCCAGGCAGGCATCATCACCGAGTCGGCCCATGGTCGCGCCCGCATTTTGGAGATCCGCACCGAACGGCTGCGGCGCCTCCTCGCCGATGGTCAGGTAGTGGTGGTGGCTGGTTTTCAAGGCACTAGCAGCGGCGCCGGTGGCACCCCCGAAATCACAACCCTGGGCCGAGGCGGCTCCGACACTTCGGCGGTAGCCCTGGCAGCAGCGCTGGGTGCCGAGAGCTGCGAGATCTATACCGACGTTCCTGGGGTCTTAACCACCGACCCCCGCAAGGTGGCGGACGCCCAGCTGATGGCACAGGTGAGCTGCGATGAAATGCTCGAGCTGGCCAGCCTGGGGGCTTCGGTGCTGCACCCGCGGGCTGTGGAGATCGCCCGCAACTATGGAGTGCCCCTGGTAGTGCGCTCCAGCTGGAGCGAGCAGCCCGGCACCTTGCTCACCAGCGGTGCCCCCAGGCCGATTCGCCATGAGGGTCTGGAGCTGGGCAGGCCAGTGGATGGAGCCGAACTCGAAACAAATCAGGCGGTACTGGCCCTCTCCCACGTGCCCGACCGCCCCGGTGTGGCAGCCCAGCTATTCGAGGCCCTCGGCGGCGCAGGCATCAACGTGGACCTGATCGTGCAAGCCACCCACGAGGGCAGTTCCAACGACATCGCCTTCACCTTGGCCGCCGCAGAATGCGATCGGGCCCAGCTGGTGTGCAGCGAGGTGCTGTCTGCCATGGGAGCAACCCTCAACGATGGCGGCGCCCAACTGAGTGCCGAGACTGGGTTAGCCAAACTGAGCATCTCTGGCGCCGGCATCATGGGCCGGCCAGGGGTAGCTGCCCGACTGTTCGACACCCTGGCCCGTTCAGGTATCAACCTGCGTCTGATTGCCACCAGCGAGGTGAAGGTGAGCTGCCTAGTGGCTGGAGAAAAGGCTGATCGCGCCCTGCGGGCCGCCGCCGAAGCCTTTGAGCTGCCTGATCAACAGCTGCGCCACGATCCCAGGCCCTGCCATCAGGGGGATCCAGCTGTTCGCGGCATTGCCCTCGACCGCGATCAGGCCCAAGTGGCAGCGAGGCGTCTGCCCGATCGCCCAGGCACCGCCGCGGCCGTTTGCCGCACCCTTGCCGATGCGGGGATCAGCGTCGATGCAATCGTGCAATCCGAGCGCACCCATGCAGGGCCAAGCCGCGATATGAGCTTCGTGCTCAAACGCGAGGATCTCGCACGGGCAGAGAAGGCCCTAGCGCCCCTACTGCGCCAATGGCCTGGCTCCAGCTTTGAAGAAGGGCCCGCCATAGCCCGAATCAGCGCAGTAGGTGCCGGCATGCCATTTACCCCTGGCACCGCAGCCCGCATGTTCCGCTGCCTGGCCGACGCGGGCATCAATATCGAATTGATAGCCACCAGCGAGATCCGCATCAGCTGCGTTGTCGCCGAAACCGATGGCATCAAAGCCCTGCAAGCAGTGCACGCCGCATTTGAACTTGGAGGCATCGCTCAACATCGGGCCGAGGGCAGCGAAGCGCCCGATTAAGCCCTTCCCACCAGCTTGTTTCGAAGATTTTTGATCTTGTCGCGCAGGTTGGCGGCCTCCTCAAACTCAAGGTTCTTAGCGGCGCTCTTCATCTTTTCTTCGAGCTGCTGGATTAACTCCGGCAGGGCATCTAGCGGCACGTTGTTGTGCTCGGCAAGGTCGGTGGCCTCCTCCAGCTGGTCGTCGTTGAGGCGCCGCGACATTTCAAGAGAGGAGAGAATCGAATTGCCAGCCCGCTTGCCTGCTGGGGTAGGCGTGATGCCGTGTTCAACGTTGTAAGCGTGCTGAATGGTGCGGCGGCGCTCGGTTTCAGAGATGGCCCTAGCCATCGAATCGGTGAGATTGTCGGCATAGAGGATGGCCTTGCCCTCGATGTGGCGGGCAGCCCGGCCAATGGTCTGCACCAAGGAGCGCTCGGCCCGCAGGAAACCCTCTTTGTCAGCATCAAGAATCGCCACTAGCGATACCTCAGGCAGATCCAATCCTTCCCTCAGCAGGTTCACGCCCACCAGCACATCGTATTCGCCATTCCGAAGATCTTGGATAATCTCAATTCGCTCAATTGAATGGATCTCCGAGTGCAAGTAGCGCACTCGCACGCCATTTTCAGCTAAGTAATCGGTGAGATCTTCTGCCATGCGCTTAGTGAGAGTGGTTATAAGCACTCGCTCGTTTTTATCTGCCCGCACCCGAATCTCGCCTAGCAGATCGTCCACCTGACCTTCGCTGGGGCGCACCTCCACAATTGGATCAAGCACCCCGGTGGGGCGGATCACCTGCTGCACAATCTGGCCAATGCTCTGCTCCATCTCCCAGTTGCCTGGAGTGGCACTCACGAAGATCGTCTGCTGGGCCTTCTCCCAGAACTCCGAACCCTTGAGTGGCCTGTTATCAGCAGCGCTAGGCAGACGGAAGCCATGCTCAATCAGCACCTGTTTGCGCGACTGGTCGCCGTTGTACATCGCCTGCAACTGGGAGCAGGTGACGTGGCTCTCATCCACCACCAACAGCCAGTCCTTAGGGAAGTAATCGATCAGGCACTCAGGTGGCGTGCCCGCCTCTCGCCGGGCCAGATGGCGGGCATAATTCTCCACACCATTGCAATAACCCACCTGCTCAAGCATCTCCAAGTCGTAGGTGGTGCGCTGTTCCAAACGCTGCGCCTCCAGAAGGCGGCCTTGACCATTGAGCACATCGAGGCGTTCACGCATCTCATTGCGGATGGCAAGAATCGCTTCTGCTAGCCGCTCCTTTGGTGTCACAAAGTGCTTAGCCGGATATATATTGATGGTGTCGAGGCTTTGAAGGATCTCCCCCGTAGTGGGATCCACGTAGCGAATTGCCTCCACCTCATCACCAAAGAGCTCAACACGTACCAGCCGATCTTCATAGGCGGGGCCGATCTCCAAAACATCTCCCCGCACCCGAAAACGTCCACGGGAAATTTCCAGGTCGTTGCGGGAATACTGATTATTAACCAGCTCTCGCAAGGAGCCTCGCAAATTAAGGGTTTCACCCACCTTGAACTTGACGGCAGCTTTTAGATATTCGCTTGGAATACCCAAGCCATAAATACAACTAATAGACGCCACAACGATCACATCATTGCGCTCGAATAGCGAGCGGGTCGCCGAGTGGCGCAGCATATCGATCTCTTCGTTAATCGAAGCTGTTTTGGCGATATAAGTATCGGAAACAGCTACATACGCCTCGGGCTGGTAATAGTCGTAGTAGCTGATGAAATATTCAACGGCATTATTTGGAAAGAATTCCCGCAGCTCATTGCAGAGCTGGGCCGCCAAAGTTTTGTTGTGCGCCAGCACCAAAGCAGGACGCCCGGTTTGGGCAATTACATTGGCGATCGTGAAGGTCTTCCCAGTGCCGGTGGCACCTAGCAGGGTTTGGTAGCGCTCACCCCCATCAACCCCCTGCACCAGCCCAGCAATAGCAGTGGGCTGATCTCCCTTGGGTTCATAGGGGGCGTGGAGTTCAAACGAAGCCATACCCCCATTCTCGGGGTCAAACAGCCAGAGCTGTGGTGATCAGGGCAGCTGGATTAGTGAAGTCGACATGAGCGTGGGATTAGCTACTGCGGTCACACCAAGGGCCTCGCGCAGACCGCGCACGACGGCCACCATGGCAAGAGGGTCGTTCAACTTGTTGATCGCCGAACCAACTCCCACACCGGCTGCACCGGCGGCAATTGCCATCGGCACGGTGACGGCGGAAAGGCCTGAGGCACACAGCACTGGTGCAGCGCTACTCGACTCAACTAACGCACGGCTGATGCTGTGGGCAGCGGCGAGGGTGGGAGCCGCCTTCTCTATTAAGCCGAGTCTGCCAGCGCTGAAGGGCTTAGCGCTTGTGCCCCCCTCAGTTTGGATGATGTCGGCACCAGCAGCCACCAGATCCACCGCCAGTTGCTCCTGCTGGTCCAGCGGCAGCACATGGGGCACGGTGACGCTTAAAACCACCTCAGGCAGCAACTCACGGGTACGGCGGGTTAGCTCGACTACTTCGGCGGCATCGAAGATGCGACCGAGGGGATAAAAGGCGTCGTAATTGCCAATTTCAACCATCGCCGCCCCAGCAGCCACTGCAGCCACAAACAGCTCAGGCTCGACTGCGCTCACGCAGATTGGCAAGCCGCTCACAGCAACGGCAAGCTGCACCAGCGCCGGATCACAGGCCACATCGATCAAGTCGGCTCCGCCTTGGCCAGCGGCCCGGCTGATCCGCTCCACACTGGCAGCATCAAAATTGGTGAGACCAGCGATCACCTTGAGCAAGCAGCGATCAGCCAGGGCGGCTTGCAGGGCGGAGGGCAGCTTCTCAAGACGCGATTTCGCAACCATGGAAACTCAAAATTTAAATAATGGATGGATTCTCCCACCCGAGCCGCGCTGGAGCCCGGAGCACCTGCGGCTGCACCGCCACCTGCGGCACCATCCCCAGCTATTGCCAGCAGGAGCGCCCTTACTGCTGGCACTCTCGGGTGGTCAAGACTCCATGGCCCTGCTGGCCCTGCTGAGCGACTTGCAGCGGTTGCACCACTGGACAATTCACCTCTGGCACGGCGACCACCGCTGGCGCCCGGAATCGGGCAGGGTGGCAGCGGAGCTGGCTAAGTGGTGCAGCGGGCAAGGGCTCGAGCTGCACGTTTCCTCCTGGCTAAGGCCGCTGGATGCAACCAGCGAAGCTGCCGCCCGCCACTGGCGCTACGGCCAACTGGCAGAGCAGGCCAGATGTCTGGCAGTGAGCCATGTGGTGACCGCCCACACCGCCAGCGATCGAACCGAAACCCTGTTGATGCACCTCGCCCGAGGCAGCCATCGCCGCGGCCTGGCAAGCCTGCGCAGCCTGCGCCCCCTCAGTAGCGATCCAGGCAAACAAATCGCGCTGGCGCGACCGCTGCTGCCATTCTCCCGGACCGAAACCGCCGGACTTTGCGAGCAACTGAAACTGCCCGTGTGGCACGACCCCAGTAACAGTGACCGCCGCTACAGCCGCAACCGAATCCGGGCCGAGGTCATGCCCGTGCTCGAAGAGCTCCATCCTGGCGCTGCCCAGAGGATCAGCGCTCAAGCCGAAAGACTGGTAGAGGAGGTGGACTGCAGCTACGAACTGGTGAATCTCGGGCTGCAAACTCTAAAAACAAACAGCAACCAGAGCACCACTCCAGCCCTGCAGCGCCAGTTAATGAGCAGCCTGGCTATTGCCAACCAGCGCCAATTGCTGCACCACTGGTTCGAGCAAACCGCCGGGCTGGTGATATCTGCCAGGCAACTCGAAGAGCTCCTACTGAGACTGCAAGCCGGTCACCCCCCGGGCCAGTCCGACCTGGCAGCAGGTTGGCAACTGCACTGGAATCGCAGCACACTTTGGCTGCACCCATCAGCCGCTCCCCTGCCGCAATGACAACCTCGCCGAACCCGCTACAAAAGCGCTACGAGGCCATTGAGCGGGTTTACAGCGAACGCCAATGGGATGTCGTGATCCTGCTAAGCGAGGAGCTATTGCTGGAGCTGCCAGGCGGCAAGGCCAACCTTTTGCGCCAACGGCTACAGCTACTGATAGGCCACACCTACCTCTACGGATACCAAGACAGCAACACAGCAACCGGTTTCTACAGCCGCGTGCGCTTCGCCACACAAGAGCCTCTACTACGGGATATCGCCGAGCAAGGGCTAGAGCAATGCGCCAGACAATTAGCACAACCGGAAGCAGCACCGGAGCTAGCCTTCCCCTCCGACATCCTGCCTTTGGAGGTAGTCGATGAGCCAGAGCTAATCGAGCTAGCCCAGACAAATGCTGCCTCCACCGAAGAGCTAGTGGTCAGCCTGAGTAAAGGGAGCTTGGCTAAGCCAGCAGGCGTACTCAGCCCCGAGGAGTTAGCCGAACTCTCCAAGGGGCTGCTACGGGTGGTGGTGGCTTCAGCCCGCGACGGCGGCTGAGCGGCGGCGGCGAGTGCGGCCGGCGGTTTCCACCTCGAGCTCTGCTGTAGCTGGAGCAGCAACCCCAACAACTGCAGCGGCTGGAGCAGATACAGGAGTAGCGGCAGGAGCGGCGGCTCCAACGGCAACCAACTGACGTTGGGGTGCAGGCACGGCGCCGTCGCGGCCACGAACAGCACCATCACGGGTAGAGCGACCCCGGGGAGCGGGTCGGCTGTCGGGTTCGGCATCGGTGCGACCCTTGTAAGCGGGCGTACCGGCGGGTGCTGGCTGCACCAGACAAATGATCAGCGGCTCAACCTGCAGCTCACGGCGCAGGCGGCGTTGCAGGCCCACCTCCACCTCTCGCTGCACGCCCACCCAATCCACCTCAGGGGCCTTGCCACCGGTATTGCGGCAGAGCTGATTCCAACGATTTTCGAGCACCCAGCCGATTTCGCGCTCAGCCCACATCGAGAGCCTGCGGGCATCTGCTGAAGCAACCACACCACGGATATTCGCCCGAGGCGGCGCAGCCATCACACCATCGGTACTGATCACAGCGAGCAGGGTAATCACGCCGTCTTCCGCCAACTGTTGGCGCTCCTTAAGCACCCTTGCATCAACAATGCCGTTGCGGGAAGCATCCAGCAGCTCAATGCCGGCCTTAACGGGATCGCCTTTACGGATCGAATCGGCGGTGAGCTCCACCACATCACCGTTATCGATAATAAGTATGTTGTCGCCAGGCACTCCCATCGATTGAGCGGTTTTGCTGTGGGCTATGAGCATGCGGTGCTCGCCATGCACGGGCACAAAATACTTGGGCTTGGTTAGAGCCAGCATCAACTTCTGGTCTTCCTGGAAGCCGTGGCCAGACACATGAATGCCTTCGCCCTTGCCGTAAACAACCTTGGCTCCGAGTATCATCAACTGGTCAATTGTGTTCACCACTGAAATGGTGTTACCAGGGATAGGACTGGCCGAAAAGATAATTGTGTCGGTGCTCTTCACCTGCACCTGAGGATGCTCACCGCGGGAAATGCGGCTCAAGGCGGCCAGGGGCTCACCCTGGCTACCGGTCATAAGCAGCAGGGTTTCGCGGTCGGGAAGATCGCGGATCTGCTTAATCGGTACAAACAAATCATCCGGGGCACGCATGTAACCCAACTCCCGCGCCTTGGCGATCACGTTGAGCATGGAGCGGCCAAGCAAGCCCACCTTGCGGCCATTCTTTAGGGCCAGCTCGAGAATCATCGACACGCGGTGAATCGAGCTGGCGAAGGTGGTGATGATCACCCGGCCTTCAGCCTGGGAGACATGGCGATCCAGGCATGGGAACACTGAACGCTCGGGGGGGCAGAAGCCAGGCACCTCGGCATTAGTTGAGTCGCTGAAAAGGCACAGCACTCCTTTGTCACCGTAATGGGCGAGTCGAGCCATGTCGAAGGTCTCACCATCAACAGGCGTGTGGTCAAATTTGAAGTCGCCGGTGAAAATTATCGTGCCTACAGGAGTAGTGATGGCCAGCGAGAAGCTGTCTGCCATCGAGTGGGTATTGCGGATGAACTCCACTGAAAAGTGTTGGCCAACTTTCACCACATCGCGAGGCGCGACGGTTTGAAGGATAGTGCGATCCATCACACCGGCTTCCTCCATCTTGCCGGTGAGCATGGCCAACGCTAAGCGCGGGCCGTGAATCACGGGGATGCTGAAGTTTTTAAGGTGGTGAGCAATACCACCGATGTGATCTTCGTGACCGTGAGTCACGATCATGCCACGAATACGCTTCTGGTTTTCCTTCAGATAGCTGGTATCCGGCATCACTACATTGACGCCGTGCATGCCATCACTTGGGAAGGCGAGGCCGGCATCCACCAACATGATGTCGTCGCCGTATTCGAACACGCAGGTGTTCTTGCCGATCTCATGCAAGCCACCAAGGGGAATCACCCGCAGATGTGGCTGCTTGGCGGCGCTTTGGGCTCTGCCGTTGGAACTGGTCATGGGAAAGATGTTTTAGAGAAAAGGAATAAACTGAATCGATCTGGTCTCAAGCCTTGGCGTCATGTAGGACGCAGGGCGGCTAGGGTTTCGGAGAGGCGTTGTCGCACTTCGGTGGTGGCGGAAAGCAAGGGAAGACGGGGTGCACCCACGGGCCAACCGCTGAGCTCCAAAGCGGCTTTGACGGGGATTGGATTGGTGGTGCAGAAAAGGGACTTGCACAGAGGCAGCAGCTGGTCGTGCAGAGCCAGGGCCTGGGCAAAATCTCCCTCACAAAAGGCGCGCACCATGGCGCTGATCTCTGACCCTGCCAGGTGGCTGGCAACACTCACCACTCCCACAGCGCCAACGGCAAGCATCGGCAGAGTGAGGGCGTCGTCACCGCTGTAGATAGCCAGACGATTACCGCACAGGGCCCGCAGAGAGCTCACCTCCTCGGTGCTACCGCTAGCAGCTTTGAAACTCACCACGTTGGGGCAGTCGAGCAGGCAGGCCACGGTGGCTGGCTCCAGGCTGGTGCCTGTTCGTCCAGGAATGTTGTAAAGCATCAGGGGCAGCTGGGGCGCCGCAGCTGCCACAGCGCGGAAATGGGCCTCAAGACCGTCTTGGGTGGGCTTGTTGTAGTAGGGCACTACCACCAGGGCGCCATCGGCACCGAGAGCCGCCGCCTGCCGCGTGGCCTCCACCGCTTCGGCTGTGCAATTGCTGCCGCTACCAGCAAGCACGCTGGCCCGGTGCCCGACCGCTTGCTTCACCGCTACCAACAGCTCGTGCTGCTCGTCCCAGCTGAGAGTGGGTGATTCGCCAGTGGTGCCGCACACCACGACTCCATCGGAGCCGTGGTTAATCAGGTGCTCTGCCAATTGGGCCGCAAGGCTGAGATCCACCGAACCATCAGCGCCAAACGGTGTCACCATCGCCGTCAGCACGCGGCCAAATGGCGAATGCGGTATTTGAACAGGACTCACGCTGCACCTCCGGGCAAAACTGGACCCCGGCCCTTGGTCAACAGCTCGGCAATCTGGATCGCATTAAGAGCCGCGCCCTTGCGGATCTGATCACCGCAGAGCCATAGCTCAAGGGCATTGGGATCACTGAGGTCCTGGCGAATACGTCCCACAGCCACCGGGTCACGGCCCGTCACGTCAGTGGGCATCGGGAAACGGTTGGCCTCGAAGTTTTCCAGCAGCTCCACGCCGGGTGCCTTGGCCAATAGGGCTCTGGCCTCCTGCACCGGGAAGGGCTCGTGAAATTCAATATTTACGGCCTCTGAATGGGCCCGCAGCACCGGCACTCGCACACAAGTAGCCGAAAGTCGCAACTCCGGCGTGCCCATAATTTTGCGGGTTTCGTTGAGCATCTTCAGCTCCTCCTCGCAATAACCATTTGCCTGCAGCGGTGAGTTGTGCAGAAAGAGATTGAATGCCAGGGAGTGGGGCAACACCTCACTCACCGGCTCACCACCATCGAGCACGGTGCGGCTGAGCTGGCGCAGCTCCTCCATCGCCCGAGCACCGGCGCCGCTAGCGCTCTGGTAGGTGCTCACAAGCACCCGCCTAATTGCCCGCCGCGCTGCCAAGGGGGCCAAAACCAGGGCGAGCAGAATTGTTGTGCAGTTGGGGTTGGCAATGATGCCCCGATGGGTAAATGCAGCCTCAGGGTTTACTTCTGGAACCACCAAGGGCACCTCCGGATCCATACGGAAGGCACTGGAGTTGTCGATAACCACGGCACCAGCCCGAGCCGCCACCGGGGCCCACTGGCGCGACACCGGGCCGCCGGCTGAGGCAAGCACTACGTCCACCCCTTCAAAAGCGGAGGCCTCCACGGGCCGGATCATCAGCGAGGTGCCCTGCCAGGCAAGACTTTGGCCGGCGGAACGGGGAGACGCCAGCGGAATCAGCTCAGCTACAGGAAAGTTGCGCTCAGCAAGCAAGTCGAGCAATTCTTGGCCAACCGCGCCAGTTGCGCCAAGTACAGCAACCCGCAGAGGGCGGCTTGGCAGGCAGGGAGATGGAGGGGCAGAAACGTTCTGGACGGCGGTCAAGGGAGCAGAAAAGGAATCAAAATTCGGTGGCGTAGCTGGGGGTCAAATGTTTACCCAGTTAAGGACGGGAAACTGCAACAAAAACGCCGACATATGTCGAGACCGTTCTTTGCTGATTTGGGACCTATCGCTTTCGTCGTGCGCCGATCCAACAATACGCGCTATGAGCTCGGAACGGTCGCTTTCTAGGATCCGACTCTGCAAACGTTTTCCATGAGCCCTGCCGCCGCCCCCGCCGCCAGCCCGCTGTCAATAAAGGCCAGTCCCCGTCCGGGCAGCCGTGTGGCCCTGGAGGTGGCCATTCCAGGCGGCCGCAGCCAAGCCAGCTATGACGCCGCAGTGGATAAGCTGAGTCGCAGCATCAAGCTTCCCGGCTTCCGCAAGGGCAAGGTGCCCCGGCCGGTACTGCTTCAGCAGATCGGCCCCCTGCGCATCCGAGCCACCGCCCTTGAAGATTTGGTGGACGCCGCTTTCCGGGATGCTGTTAGCCAAGAAATAGTGGCAGCCCTCGGCCGGCCGGAGCTCACCGAAGGATTTGAGGTGGTGTTGAAACGCTTCGAGCCCGGCAGCGCGCTCACCATCACCCTGGAACTCGATGTAGAACCCACGCCAAAACTCAAGGCCACCAAAGGGCTAAAGGCTGAAGCCGAGGTAATCAGCTTTGACCCGACCCGCATCGATGAATTGATCGAGCAGTCGCGCAAACAGCTGGCCACCCTGGTGCCGGTGGAAGGCCGCCTCGCCGCCAGCGGCGATGTAGCGGTTCTTAGTTTCAGCGGCATTTACGTGGATAGTGGCGAGGCCATCAGCGGTGGCAGCAGCGATGCCATGGAAGTAGAGCTGGAGGAGGGCCGAATGATCCCCGGCTTCGTCGAGGGCGTAATCGGCATGGCTATCGGTGCAAACAAGACCATCGACTGCCAATTCCCAGAGAGCTACCCCCAAGAAGAAGCCGCCGGCCGCCAGTCGCGCTTCGAAATCAGCCTGAAAGACCTGAAGTGCCGGGAGCTACCCGCCCTTGACGACTCATTCGCCCAGCAGGCCAGCGACAAATCAACTCTGGCGGAACTGCGTAGCGATTTGGAAACCCGCCTTAAGGACGACGCCGAGCGCCGGGCCAAAGCCAGTCGTCACGACGCCCTACTCGCCGCCCTGGTGGAGGAGCTCGAGGTGGAGCTGCCCGAAACCCTGGTACAGCAGGAAATCCGCAACCTGGTGGAGCAGACAGCAGGTCAAATCGCCCAACAGGGCATGGACGTCAAAAAGTTGTTCACCCCAGACCTAGTGCGCTCATTGATGGATACCTCCCGGCCGGAAGCTGAAGAGCGCCTGCGCCGCAGCCTGGCCCTCAAGGCCCTGGCCACCGCCGAAGCGATCGAGGTGGAAGACAAGGAGCTCGAAGCCAAGGTCAAAGAGATCAGCCGCGGCCTCAGCCAGCAGGGCAACATCGATCCTGAAAGGTTGCGTCTGGCCGTTGCTGACGACCTGCTGCGCGACAAGCTGCTGGAGTGGCTTGAGGCCAACAGCACCATCACCGAAAAGGCTGCCACCGAAGCCGACGCTGCCGGCGAAGATCAGGCAAAGACCAAAACAAAAGCCAAGACCAAAACTGCCAAGCCTCAATAGCTACTGCCAGGACCAATAGATTGGGTCTCCGAGAGCTTCCCCGCGCGTGATCGACGCCACCCTTCGCCATCCCGTCCACAGCAGCTGGAGCCCCAGTGGCTCCCCGGGCGGGGTGCCCACGGTGGTGGAGCAGTCGGGTAAGGGAGACCGCGCCTTCGATATCTATTCACGGCTGCTGCGCGAGCGGATCATTTTTCTTGGCACAGGAATCGATGATCAGGTGGCCGATTCCCTAGTAGCCCAGCTGCTGTTCCTCGAGGCCGAAGATCCGGAGAAGGACATTCAGATTTACTTGAACTCCCCAGGCGGCTCGGTAACCGCGGGCTTAGCGATCTACGACACGATGCAGCAGGTGTCTCCAGATGTAGTGACCATCTGCTACGGCCTGGCCGCCTCCATGGGTGCCTTCCTACTCTCGGGTGGCACAAAGGGCAAACGACTTGCCCTTCCCAATGCCCGGATCATGATTCACCAACCCCTCGGCGGAGCCCAGGGCCAAGCGGTGGATATTGAAATCCAAGCCAAGGAGATCCTGTTCCTCAAGGACACCCTCAACGGTCTGATGGCTGAACACACTGGGCAGCCCCTTGAAAAAATTACCGAAGACACAGAACGCGACTACTTCCTTTCGCCCGCAGAGGCGGTTGAATACGGCTTGATCGATCGGGTCGTGACCGACTCCCCTGCGGCCACCGCTGCTGAGTGATTCCTTCCAGCTTGATTTTTAAGGTCAGCTGACGATCGGTTATTTCCTGTCGATCCTGGAATCAGGACTCCCCTGCCCATGGCCAAGTTCGACGCCCACCTGAAGTGCTCGTTCTGCGGAAAATCGCAAGAACAAGTACGCAAGTTGATTGCCGGCCCTGGTGTCTACATCTGCGATGAATGTATTGATCTCTGCAACGAGATCCTGGATGAGGAACTTGTAGACGGCCACACCGGCACAGCCAGCGGAGGAGGGGGAAGCCGCCATACCGCTGACTCCAATCGCAGCAAGGCCCCCAGCAAAAAACCAGCCAAACCAGCTCCAACTTTGGCGGAAGTGCCAAAGCCTCAGGAGATCAAGGCCTTTCTCGACCGCCAGGTGGTTGGCCAAAACGAAGCCAAGAAAAATCTTTCCGTAGCTGTTTACAACCACTACAAACGCTTGGCCTGGCAGGGCGATGGCAAGGGGGAAACCGACCAGACAGCCACCAAACTGCAAAAGAGCAACATCTTGCTGATCGGTCCCACCGGCTGTGGCAAAACGCTCCTGGCCCAAACCCTGGCCGAAATGCTCGATGTGCCTTTCGCAGTGGCAGACGCCACCACCCTTACCGAGGCGGGCTACGTCGGTGAAGACGTGGAAAATATCCTTCTGAGACTGCTGCAGAAGGCTGATCAGGATGTGGAGCAGGCCCAACGGGGCATTATTTATATCGACGAAATCGACAAGATCGCACGCAAGAGCGAAAACCCCTCTATTACGCGAGACGTATCTGGGGAAGGGGTGCAGCAGGCATTGCTAAAGATGCTCGAAGGCACTGTGGCGAACGTGCCGCCCCAAGGAGGCAGGAAGCATCCCTACCAGGAATGCATCCAAATCGACACCAGTCAGATCCTTTTCATCTGCGGTGGCGCCTTCGTGGGCCTTGAAGATGTAATTCAGAAGCGGATGGGCCGCAACTCCATCGGTTTCCTTAGTGCAGATGGCAGCAGCCGGCCCCGCAGTGGCAAGGACCGCCATGCAGCAGAGGTGCTGCGCCATCTGGAGCCCGACGACTTAGTGCGCTACGGCCTGATCCCCGAATTCATTGGACGACTGCCGGTTAGTGCGGTGCTTGAGCCCCTCGATACGCCGGCCCTCCAAGCCATTCTCACCGAGCCACGGGATGCCTTGATTAAGCAGTTCCAGACTCTGCTGAGCATGGACAACGTGCAGCTCGATTTCGAGGCCGGCGCTGTTGAAGCTATTGCTATCGAGGCCCATCGTCGCAAGACCGGCGCCCGAGCCCTGCGAGGCATTGTGGAAGAGCTGATGCTCGACCTGATGTACGACCTACCCTCCCGCAACGACGTCAAGAGCTTCACCGTGACCCGGGAGCTGGTCGAACAGCGCAGCAAAGGCAAGGTGGTGCCCCTTAGCAGCGCCAATCTGGATTCGCCGCAGCAGGAAAGTGCCTGATACGGCGCGCAACGATGACCGCAGCTGACCACCTGCAGGTGCCTCGTGAGCACGGTCTGTTTCTGCATCACGGCATCGATCTAGGCGACGGCAGCGTGGCCCATTACCTAGAGGGACGCGAAATCCTGCGTAGCCCCCTGGCCGATTTCAGCCACGGCGAACCTGTAGCGGTGGTTCCATATGCAGCGGGCGTCTGCTCCACGGCCGGGGTAACCCTGCGACGGGCCCTGGGCCGCCTTGGTGAACAGAACTACAACATTCTGTTCAACAACTGCGAACATTTCGCCCATTGGTGCAAGACCGGCCGGCATCGCAGTGCCCAGGTCGAGGATTTGCTGCATACCGGCAGCCTCGGGGCCCTGGCCATTGGTCAGTGGGTGCCAGCGGCCATGCTCAGTGCTGCCAGAGTGCTGCTGCGCCAGGGCAACATGGCCGAACTCGACAAGCTGCGCCAAGGCTTGCAGCACAAATTGGAGCAGGCGCTGGGCCGGGCTGAAGCGCGCTGGGGTCAGGAGCGCTTCGAAAGCCTGCGGCTAGCGGCCCAGAAACTGGCCGACCAACTCACGGCCGTAGAGGAACTGGAAGAGCGGCTAAGGCGCCAGCTCGAACCGGACCAGGGCCACTAATCTCAAGCCTCAGCTTCATGGGCCCAACGGCGATCTCCAGCTACCAACCTCTCCACCACAAATACCGCCCGCAGCGCTTCGACCAGCTGGTGGGGCAGGAGGCGATCGCCGCCACCCTGAGCAACGCTCTGCGCACCGGCCGGATTGCGCCCGCCTATCTGTTCTGTGGTCCGCGTGGTACGGGCAAAACTTCCAGCGCTCGCATCCTGGCCCGCTCTCTCAACTGCATCGGCAGCGATGGGCCCACTCCTGAACCCTGTGGTGTCTGCGAGCTCTGCACCTCCATCGCCGCCGGCAATGCCCTCGATGTAATCGAGATCGACGCCGCCTCCAACACCGGCGTTGACAACATCCGCGAGCTGATCGAACGCTCACGCTTCGCTCCGGTGCAGGCCCGCTGGAAGGTTTATGTGGTTGACGAGTGCCACATGCTCTCAACTGCCGCCTTCAACGCCCTGCTCAAAACGTTGGAGGAGCCACCGCCGCGGGTGGTGTTTGTACTAGCCACAACCGACCCACAGCGGGTACTCGCCACGATCTTGAGCCGCTGTCAACGCTTCGATTTCCGCCGCATCCCTCTGCAGGCGCTCGAGCAACACCTGCGCTGGATCGCTGAACAGGAGCAGATCGGCATCACTCCAGAAGCCCTGCACGTGGTGGCCCAGCGAGCCCAGGGAGGACTGCGGGATGCCGAGAGCCTGCTTGATCAGCTCAGTTTGCTGCCGGCGCCGATCGAAGCCTCGGCTGTGTGGGAGCTGCTTGGTGTAGTGCCGGAGCAGGAGCTACTGGCCCTGGCCGGTGCCCTGGCCAGCTGCGATCCATTAACCCTGCTGGAGGGTTGCCGCGAGCTGCTGGAGCGGGGCCGGGAGCCAGCCGCCGTGCTGCAGGGGCTCGTCAGCCTGCTGCGGGATTTGGTGCTAGCTGGCACGGCGCCCGACCGCCTAGAGCTAACCAGCGTGTCGCCTCAGTTCCGCCAATCCCTACCCGATCTGGCCCGCTCTCTCGGCAAAGCCCGCTTATTGCAGTGGCAGGCGCAGCTAAGGGGCAGCGAGCAGCAGCTTCGCCACAGCGTTAATCCGCGCCTGTGGCTAGAGGTGCTGTTGTTAGGCCTACTGGCCGAGCCAGTAGCTGCCGCAGCACCTACAGCAGCCCCCACCGCAGGTGTAGCGCCAGTTCTTCCCGCAGTCGCCCCGGCAGCCGTCCCAATCCCGGCTCCTGCTCCTGCTCAGGTCAGCGTCGAGCCCAACAACTCCGCCAACCTGCCGGAGCTCTGGCAGCAAATCCTGGCTGGCCTGGAGCTGCCCTCAACGCGAATGCTGCTGTCTCAACAGGCCCGGTTGGTGCGCCTCGATGAACGCCGCGCCGTGGTGCAAGTTGCCGGCAACTGGATGGCCATGGTGCAGAGCCGCCTGCCCCTGCTGGAAGCAGCGGTAGCTAAGGCCCTGGGCAGCTCCCGCCAGCTCACCTTGGAAGGGGGTGGGGAGAGCGCCGCACCAGCTGGAGTTGTCCCAAGTGCCACAACCTCCAGACCGGTACCACCACCACCAACGCCAGCACATCTACCAAGCCCAGCCGTAGCTATTGCGCCACCCTTAGCCGCACCCCTAGACGACAAGGCCAAAAGACTTGCGGAGTTCTTCAATGGCGAAGTAGTTGAACTCGATGGGCCGCTAGACGAATTAACTGGGGATACAGCGGCCTGACCAGGGCCAGCACAAATGTGGAACTAGTAATCAGGCGGTTGCCGGATCTTCAATTTGGGACTCTTCCTCCTCGCCAAGGTGCATGGTTTTGGCCCAAATCAGGCTCTTTGGAAGCAGAGCCATACGCAGAGTGGTCCAGGGAATCACCACAAACCAGTGACCCAAATAGCCAATACCCAAAAGTAGGTTCCAGACGTTCATGGCGGGCAGAGCAGGACCCTGGCTAGAGCGATTACAACCGGCCAAGATCGCTCCTCCAGAGAGCCCAAATACAACAAAGGAAAGGGGCCAGATGGTTGGGCGTGTGCCCGTAATCACGGCGCCAAGCAAATCGGCAATAGCCACCACCGGCAAAAAGTATTGGAGCAGGAAGAAACTTGTTAAATCAAGCTTCTGGGCAGTGCTAAGCCGCTTCGAAATCAAGCCGGGCCAGTAATCGAAGAAACGCTGCAAACCCCCTTCAGCCCAACGCTGACGCTGGCGCCACAGGGCAGCCACACTCAGCACGGCCTCTTCCTGCACAGGCGGATCCCAGAGGATGCCAATCGGCTGACCGTCGAGCAGCAGCCTGAAACTGAGGTCTAGGTCGTCGGTGACCGTGTCCTCGTTGAAACCACCGCTATTGAGCAGAGCGTCCCGGCGCAGCAGCTGGCCATTGCCGCGCAGTTCAGCTATGCCTCCCACCGCTAAACGGCCCTGCTGAATCACTGCGTCGAGGGCCATCTCCATTGCCTGGGCGCGGGTCAGCCAATTTGTGTTGGCATTCACTTCGGCCTTGCGCAGCTGTACCGCCGACCAGCCACCAGCTTCTGCGTAGGGAATCAACCGCTCCAGAGTGTCGCTCTGAAGGTCAGCATCAGCGTCAAGCACGAACATCCAACGGCCCTGAAGCTGCTGAAGCGCCAAATTGAGAGCGCCAGATTTGCCGCCGCCGGCATCTGCCTCACGCCGCAATACTTGCAGAAAAGGATGATGTTTCTGCAACTCCGCCAGAACCTGAGGAGTGCGATCGCTGCTTGCATCGTCGATCACCCAGAGCCGCATCTGCCCCTGCGGGTAACTCAACTCAGCAATGCGCTTCACCAGGCGGCCAATAACTGATTGCTCATCTCTGGCCGCCACCACAATGTCCACTGCGGGCAGAGGCTCAAACTCTTGAGCATCGGACGATTGAGCTGGTTCCGCACTGCCTATAGAACCAAAAACCTGGCTGAACACAGTGCGCAGGCTGTATCCCCCAAGCAGCACTGCCAGGGTGAGAGCGGGGATCAGACGCAACGACTCATTGAGCCAATGGGGGGCCATTCCTGCCCAGCCACAGCCGATCAGGAACAGGACCGACTTGCCGCGACGGTGATCGGTGGTACGGCCACCCGCAGCCATGGCGATCCAAAAAGTCATTGAACTCTAAGGGGATCCGGCGGCTGAGTTGGGCTGGGAAAGAGCGCTCCTGCCTGGCAACGTCCTCAGGGACTGGAGGCTGGTGCCTGGATAGTAGTGATCAAGAATGCGGGCCAGGCTCCAGCCACGCCGGGCTAATTCGATAGCCCCCGCTTGGGACAGGCCTGCACCGTGGCCAAACCCTCCCCCCTCGACACTCCAGCGACCCGGGCCGTCAGACCGCAACTGAAAGAGGGTGCTTGGCAACTGCCTCAGGGTGCGACGAATCGCATCACGGCGCAGCACCACGCTCTGCCGCACTCCGTTGTCTCCCTGCGCCTGTATTTCAAGTGCCAAAACCCGACCACTGGGGCCACGCTCCAGCACAGCCAAGCGTGTAGGCGGCTGGCCCAAGGGCAGGGCAGCTCGGCGCAAGGCCTGCTGAATCTGGACCGAATCAAGCTGGCGAGACCAGCGGAAGCGAGGATGGTCGAAGCCATAGGCGCGGGCGGTAGCCGCCAAGGCCGCTCCCAGCTTGGCCTGCTCCAAAGGCAAGGCCACAGAGGCCTCAACAGCCGGCGGGCCATCCACCCGCGGCCTCAGGTAGGGCAGGGCGTCCCCACTCCACACCTCCTCAAACCCGGCCGCAATCCCCCCATTTGTGGCGTGATACACACCATGAATCGGTTCGTCTTGCCAGGTCAACACTTGATATTGAGTGGCGGCAATCGCCTGGCGAACTGCCGCTCCGGCCTGGCGAGGATCGGCGTACACCTGACATTGGGTATCAGCGCATAGGTGGTAGCCATCAACTACAAATCTCCCCTGGTTTCGCAGGGCCCAGGTGCGAGCCAGCACCGCCTGGGCAGCAAGCGCCGCCGCGGGGGAGCCTGCCCCGATCTCATGGGGCACAACCCCAAGCAAGTAGCGCTCTAAGGGCACCTCCTCCACCAGCGACCAGCTGCCATAGGCATCGCCCTGGAGCCGAAACGGACCTGCAAAAACTCCCCCCTGCCAGCGCAGCCCCCCCGGGGCCTCAAGGCGCAAAGGCCCCTTAAGGCGAACCGGGCCATCCGGGCGCCGCAGCTCCAAAACCAGGCGATCGCGCTCCAGCTGCTCCACCAGCCGCGGCCTAACTCCAGCGGGCGCTGGAGCATCTGGTGCAGCCCACACCTCCCACTCATCCGGGTGGGCAATTGAAGGGGTGGCCCCAACCAGTCGCCAGCGGCCAGCAGCCTCCTGGGCGCTCTCATAGCTGGCAAAGGGCCCCCATATTTGACGGTGCAGCTTCAGGGGCTGGGCCAATGGCAGCCTGCGCCAGTGCAACTGCAAACGGGGTGCCTGAAACCGCTGGCCCGTCGCACTTAGCAGGGTGAGGTTGCCAGCCGCGCTGCGAAGTTCCAAGGGAGCAGGCGGACCCAAATGGGCCGCCAAGGCCACCCAGAGCACCGGTGATTTGCTCGCCACTGCCGGCGGAGGCTGCACGGGCCAATGCATCGCCGCATAAGTAGGGCCAGATCCAGGCAACGTGGGGGGTGCGGCAGCCCGGCAGCCCCCCGCGAGCAGCAGCGTGCTGACCCAAACGGCTAACGGCAAAAACGATTGGGTCGCAGAGAACCGGACTGAAACCATTGCTTGAAAGAATGAGTCTTGGGGAAAGGCACTGCCGCGTCGTACTCTGATTGTTTGTGCCCGCCGCAACGCAAAAAATGCCGAAGCTCAAGACCCGCAAAGCAGCCGCCAAGCGGTTCAAGGCAACCGGCACCGGCAAGTTTCTGCGTCGCCGGGCCTTCCTCAACCACCTGCTCGATCACAAGAGCCCGAAGCGCAAGCGCCATTTGGGCACGATGGCTCTTGTTGATGAGCGCGATGCGGACAACGTGAGGGCAATGCTCCCCTACGCCTAAGCGCGACTCCGATCAGTTTTCACTTTTATCTTTCTGATTCACTGCCATGTCACGCGTCAAGAGGGGCAATGTTGCCCGCAAACGCCGTAACAAGATTCTTCGCTTAGCCCGCGGCTTCCGCGGTGGTAATGGCTCTCTCTTCCGCACCGCCAACCAGCGTGTGATGAAGGCCCTTTGCAATGCCTACCGGGACCGCCGACGTCGCAAGCGCGACTTCCGGCGCCTCTGGATCGCCCGGATCAATGCAGCAGCTCGGCTTAATGGTCTGAGCTACAGCCGCTTCATGGGTGGCCTAAAGAAGGCAGATGTGCGTATCAACCGCAAAATGTTGGCCCAGCTTGCAGTGGTCGACCCCGGCAGCTTCACCAGCGTGGTGGGTGCAGCTTCAAGCTGAGTTCTTCAGATAGGTCTTTTTGGACGCGCTCCTTCCACAGGCCTACCTAATTGGGCTGATTGTTCTACTTGGGGTCGCTGCTGTTGTGGTGGCCCGTCAAATCTGGCGCGTGCGCTCAGACGAAGTCACCCTGGCAAAGCTTGAACGGAGTGATAGCCCTAAGCTCACAGATGCGGCCACTTTGTATGAGCTCGGCTCTGTGCAATTGCGCAAGCGCTTGTATGGACAAGCCGCCGAATCACTCAAGCAAGCCCTTAAGAAAGCCGAGGCCGCCAAAGAACCGCCTGAAGCCCAAGCCGTGATTCAAAATGCTCTTGGTTTCGCCCTAGCTGCTCAAAATAACTACAAGACAGCAACTCGCCATTACCGGATGGCCTTAGAAGCCAAACCCGACTACCCGGTAGCACTTAATAATCTTGCCTTCGCCCTGGAAAAGCAGCTCAAGCTTGAAGAAGCTAAGCAAACCTATGAGCGGGTAATTGAGCTTGACGCTAATAACAAAACAGCCCGGAAACGACTTAAACTTATCGAACGTAAGGCCGGCCTTAATCAGGCGGCCTAAGCTTTATTTAGGATTTGTCATAGCAGGAGCGCAGACCCATAAAT
>JAQCGH010000073.1 GCA_027620015.1 Cyanobacteriota bacterium | reverse complement strand
TCCACGACGACCTGCCGGCAATGGACAACGACGATCTGCGCCGCGGCCGCCCCACCAATCACAAGGTGTTTGGCGAAGCCAACGCAATCCTGGCCGGCGATGCCCTGCTCACCCGCGCCTTTGAAATGGTGGCGCTGCGCAGCCACGGCGTGCCGGCTGAGCGATTGCTGGCTGTAGTGGGCGAGCTATCTCTGGCTTCCGGCGCCCCAGGCCTGGTGGGCGGTCAGGTGGTGGATCTGGAGTGCGAGGCCAAATCCGTCGACCTCGACACCCTTGAATACATCCACCTGCACAAAACCGGCGCCCTACTGAGGGCCTGCGTGCTCACCGGCGCATTGATCGCCTCGGCACCTGAGACCTTGTTAGCGGCCCTACGTACGTACGCCCGCGGTATTGGTTTGGCCTTCCAGATCATCGACGACATCCTTGATGTCACCGCCAGCAGTGAAGTGCTTGGTAAAACCGCCGGCAAGGATCTCACCGCCGACAAAACCACCTACCCCAAGCTGCTGGGCTTAGAGGAATCGCGCCAGCGGGCTGATGCCTTGGTGGCCGAGGCCAAAGCAGCCCTGGCGCCCTGGCAGGCCAGTGCCACGCCCCTACTTGCCCTGGCCGACTACATCACCAGTCGCGACCGATGACTAGCCCTGTGCTGATAGGTGTCTTCGACAACGGCGTGCTCTGGTGGGGCCTGGCGGCCTGTGGCGTTGCCCAGCTCTCCAAGCTGGTGATTGAACTGGTGGTGCACCGCCGCTGGAATCCGCGGGTGCTGGTGGAAACCGGAGGCATGCCCTCGAGCCACTCCGCTCTGCTCACTGGCACCACAGCCGCCTTGGGCTGGGTGCAGGGCTTTGATCAGCCCCTGTTTGGCCTGGCGGCCGTTGTCTGCTTTGTGGTGCTCTACGACGCCTCTGGAGTGCGCCGTGCCGCGGGCCTCACCGCCGCCCGCGTCAACGAGATGGGACCGGACAACAAGCCACTTAAGGAAAATCTCGGTCATACCCGCCTGGAGGTGCTGATCGGTGCCCTAATCGGGCCGCTGGTATCCCTGCCCGGTCTGGTGCTGGCTGGCTCACCGCTGCATCTTGCCCAGGGCCTGGGCTGGTTCACCGCGGTTGGTTGACCTCACTGCCGACCAACAGGTTGCAGCCGCTGCTTTTGCCGATTGGCTCGCCGCTCCGGTGGATGGCATGCCCTTTGTGCTCAGTGGCTACGCCGGCACCGGCAAAACCTTCCTGTCGGTGCGCTTCCTGGCCCAGGTGGAGGCCTCCGGGATCTGCTGGACCGTGGTGGCCCCCACCCATAAGGCCGTAGGGGTGCTGCGCTCCTACCTGGCTGGAGCTGGCCTTTCGCCAACCTGGTTTCCTTCCACCATTCATCGCCTGCTGCGGTTGAAACTCAAGCGCCAGCGCGATATCGAGCGCTGTGAGGAAACCGAGCAAACCGCCGGCGCCCTCGAGCACTTGGGCCTGGTGCTGATCGATGAAGCCTCGATGGTGGATTCCGCCCTGCTGGAGATCAGCTTGCGCTGCGCCCACCCGTTTCGCACCCGGCTGGTGTTTGTGGGTGATCCGGCCCAGTTGCCGCCGGTTGGTGAACCCGTGAGCCCGGTTTTCAGCCTGGGCCGGGCCAGCCGAGCCGAACTGCGCCAGGTGGTGCGTCACCAGGGGCCGGTGTTGCGCTTGGCGTCGGGATTGCGGCAGGGGGACCTGCCCTGCCGCCGCCCGCCGCCGCTGCCGCCGATTCGCAATGCCAGCGGTCAGGTGGCACTGCTGGAGCGTGGCGCCTGGCTGGAAGCCGCCCAGGCGGCCCTACGCCGCAGCGCCGAAACCGACAACCCCGACCTAGCCCGCATCCTCTGCTACACAAATCGCTCTCTCGAGCAGCTGGTGCCGATCGCCCGCCGCGCCCTGCACGGCGAAATGGCTGACCAGCTGCCCGTGTTGCCTGGTGAGGTGCTGATCACCCGCGCTGCCGTGATGGCTCCCGCCTGCCGCGAGGGTGAAGATGCCGCCGAGGAGCCCGACATGCTGCTGGGCTCCAACCGGGAGCTGGTGGTGCGCGATGTCATCCCCGATCGCTGTGATCTGGCCGACTTCGGCGTGACCGATGCCCCGGTGATCGATACCCTCACCGCCCGGGTGGAGGCCGGTGATAGCCAGCTGAGCCTGCGGCTACTGCCGCCCCTGGGATCCGCGGCCCGGATCGCTCTCGAGGCTGTGTTGGCTCGCCTACGCCAACAGGCCAAGGAAGCCGGCAAGCAGGACGGCAAGGGCCTGTGGCGACGGTTTTTCCTGGTGCGAGACGCCTTCGCTTCCCTCGGTCCGGCCGCCGTTCTCACCGTGCATCGCAGCCAGGGCAGCACTTTTTCTGAGGTGTTTGTTGATGGCGATGTGTTTTGGCCCAGCGACACCGTGCTGCGCCGCCAGCTGGTGTATGTAGCTGTGAGCCGGGCCAGCCAGGCGGTGTCGGTGGTGGCGAGCCCAGGCCCCCAAGCCGACCAGCAGCTCTGGAGCGACTGGTTACAGGCGGATGCTTGATTGCACTTCAAACCAGTCGGTGCCGGCGGCGGCTACCTGGCTGCTTGCCACGCTGCTAACCATGGCAGCAGTTGGGCCCTTCTCGCACCACAGCCGCAGTTCATTGAGATCCTGCGGGCAGCCCTCAGCTTCGATTTCCACCGAACCATCGGAGCAGTTGCGCACCCAGCCGCTTAGGCCAAGATCCTTGGCCCGCAGGCTGCAGGCGGCCCTGTAGCCCACCCCCTGCACGTGGCCGCGCACGATTAAACGCCAGCGTTCTTGCTGGATCTGGGGGCGGGGCTCATGGGGCTGCACGAAGCGGCGCTCGTCGGCAGCGGCGCGGCGCGCGCGGCTGCGGCTGCCAGGCGTGAGGGAATCACCGGGCATCCAGCCCAGTGGAGATGCAGCCAGCTGGCGTGCACGTTCGGCGCTGTCCATCCTTCCCTCCGGGTTGCTGTCCCCCAGCCATCAAGCTGCCACAGCCCGCCGCCTGTTGCCACAGATTCGTCGCAGTTGGGCAGATTCTCCAGTTGCCAGCGGTGAAATTCATGGCCGCAAAAGTTTTCGCCCGGCCGCACCAGCAAGCCATTGGCCGTGGCGCTAGCCGTGCGATAGCCCAGGCTCAGAGGGCCTTTGCGGGCCTTGAAAGGCAACACTCCCGCCATCTGCTGTAGCTGCCCTTCGCCATCGGCCAGCTGCTCGCCCAGCAGCAGCAGGCCGCCGCATTCGGCCACCAGCGGTAGCCCGGCCGCTGCCGCCCGAGCCAGGTCGCCCAGGCTGCGCCGGCTTGCTGCCAGCTGGGCCGCGTGCAGCTCTGGGTAGCCCCCCGGTAGCAGCACCGCGCGGCAGCCCTCGGGTAGGGGCTCATCGGCCAAGGGGCTCCAGGCCAGCGGCTCCAGCCCCACTGCTTCAAGCAGCTCGCTGGCCTCCGGATAGCGGAAATGGAAAGCCGCGTCGCTGGCAATTGCTACCGGCAGGGGCTGGGAGCTCTTTCGCAGGGGCTGGGGGCACTGCTTCAGGCACCAGCTGATCGGATCTTCGCCCCCTGGCTCGGCTGCTGGTGGGGCCAGCAGGGGCAACAGCTTTTCCAGGTTTAAGTGGATGGCGGCCAGCTCAGCCCACTGCTCCTGGCGCTGCTCGAGATCATGCAGCTCCCCCGGCGGCAGTAGGCCCAAGTGGCGGGAGGGCAGCTCCAGGCTGGGGTGGTGCGGCAGCACCCCCAGCAGCGGCACCTGGATGCTCTCCAGCGCTTCGGCCAGCAGGGCCTGGTGGCGAGTGCTGCCCACCCGGTTGAGCACTACCCCGGCCAAT
>JAQCGH010000072.1 GCA_027620015.1 Cyanobacteriota bacterium | reverse complement strand
CAAATATTTTTGTTGGCAAAACTCTCCTGCCAGATTTTAGAAACTGTTGCCATTTTGATTACACATTTTTGGGATGGGCTTGAGAATATGACTAATACACATATATAACTTGGCTGTTCTAAGGTGACGGATGCACCACCCACAAGAGGGCAACATCATCTAGTCGTGATCTCATGCTTAATCTTTCATAACGGTTCTATTGGCTTATGAAATGTCAGGCTACTTAGACCACAAGCTCACTCAGAGAGCTTGTGCAGAATAGTTTCCCGGCTGCATGTCTTCGTATGAGTTGATTTTGCAGAAAGTGGATGAACGAGGTTAGAAACCATCTTTGCTTGCCTATGCCAAGAGAACCCCTAAACGCAGTGTATATTTATGATGCTCAAGATTGAAAATATTAATGAATGCCTGTGCATCGCAGAGAGCCTTTGTCGCAACCTGAACAGTCTCAAGCTTTCTTCAGAGAACACCTTCTCTTGAAATTGCATCAAATACATGGACGGCTCACCTTGGTGCCATCAAATGTAGCTCTTATTATTAGTGGCTATGAGTTCTCAAATTTGTAGCTGCATGTTTGAGCCTATTAGTCTATTCAAATTTGATCTACGTTAATTTACAGATTTTATCCCGACATTGTCTTCCACTTATTTTACTTGTCTGTTTTTAGGGCTTTACAATCTTTTGCCGTATGGATAATGGATAGCTGCCACATACCAGTTTCGCTGGTAGGAGGTCTTGTTTCGCGAGTGAAGCTCAGTACTCACGTGTGCAGTTGTAGTGCTCCACCTTGCCGCGCAGTTGAGCGAATTCCGGGTGATCTGGATCGAGTGCTTGCCACCACCATCGACCATCGGAATAGCTGGGAACCCCGGCATTGTTGGTGCGTGGTAGCTGCAAACTATTCTGGCGCCAGCGCAGAACTACAAATGCTCCGGGCACAGTGTCGAAGTTGCTGTTTGGAATGTCTGCTGCATCTACAGCGCCCTTGAAGGCGATTGCTTCCAGTGGCTCGTCCTCACAGAGGAAATGTTGCACGGCACTGCTGCTGGCGTGTGCGCATGGTGCTGTCAGCAGCATCACCAGGCTTAATGCAATGGCAACCAACTCCCTGAGCATTTACTTCTCTATGTGGCAGGCACTAATCACATTGGCAGTGGCTGTACTAGTCCAGCCGACGGAGCAGGCTTTCGCCCTGCTGCCGCAGCGGGTTGATGAGTTCAGCAATTGTGGGTGCATCTGGATGAAGCTGGAATTTCAGGTGGACACATTGTCTTGGAGCGAATGGTTCTGAGTAGCTGCTTCATAAGAATGAGTATTATTTATATGTTGTTGTTTTGGCCAGGTGCCCGATCATCCCGGGGTTTTGCAGTTCTGGCGTCGCCTTAGCTCAAAGCGACTATTGCCTGCTCCAGGGCTCGATAGCACTGCTGCAGCTGGGCATCGCTGGTACCTAGGGGCGGTAGCAGATACACCACGTTGCCAAGGGGGCGCAGATAGACCCCGTGTTCCAAGCATTGGCGCTGGATCTGTCTGCCGATCGGATTGAGATAGCTGGTTTCGCCAGCGTCAATGTTGAAAGCGGCCATGGTGCCGAGGCAGCGTGGACGCACCACCCGGGGCAGGCGGCTGAGCTGCTTCAGCAGGGACGTGTGCCGTTGCTCAAAGCCCTCAAAGCGCTCAGGGTTTTGCTGTAGTAAATCCAGGCTGGCCAGGGCGGCGGCACAGCCCAGGGGGTTGGCCGTGAAGCTGTGGCCATGGAAAAAGGTATCGCTGGGCTTCTCGCTGATGAAGCCCTGGTAGAGCCGTTCGCTGGCCATCGTGGCGCCCATGGGTAGAAAACCACCGGTGAGCCCTTTGGAGAGGGCCATCAGGTCGGGCTGGATACCGGCTTTCTGGCAGGCGAACAGGGCACCGGTGCGGCCGAAACCGGTAAAGACTTCATCGGCAATCAGCAGCGCGCCAGCAGCTTGGACCCTCTCCGCCACTGCCCGCAGGAATGCTGGACGCACAACGCGCATGCCACTTGCCCCCTGGATCAGGGGTTCAAAAATTACCGCTGCCGTGGGTGTCTCTAGGGCCAGCTCAAGCTGGCCAAGGGCCTGCTGCTCTCGCGGCTCAACGCTGTCGTCGCCCCAGTGGCTGTGGGGCCAGCCGACCCTGGCCACGTCAAAAAGCAGGGGCTCATAGGCGGCGGTGAATAAGGAGCGATCACCTAGGGCCATGGTGCCCACGGTGTCGCCGTGATAAGCCCCCTCAAAGGCGATTAGCTGGCGGCGCTCGCTGTTCTGGTTGCGCCACCACTGCCAGGCGATCTTGAGGGCCACCTCCACGGCGGTGGAGCCATTGTCGGAGAAAAACAGGCGCTGCAGCCCGTTGAGGGCGCTGAGCCGGGTGGCCAGCTGCTCGGCGGGTTCATGGCTGAAGTTGGCGAAGATCACCTGCTCCAGCTGCTGGGCCTGGCGCGCAACCGCCGCCGCAATGGCCGGTTCGGCGTGGCCGTGCAGCGTCACCCACCAGCTGCTGATGGCATCGATCAGCCTTCTACCATTTTCTAGCTCCAGCTCACTGCCACGTGCCGAATGCACCCTCAGGGGCGCCGGGCTGGTGGCCACCTGGGTGGTGGGATGCCAGAGATGGGGGTGCCAGGTCATGAGCTCAGGCTCAAAGGTTCCCCACTGGGTTTCTTGTTCGCGGATTTTATCGAGCTACGGCAGTCATAGCGGTGAGTAAAACCAGTTCAATTTGAACCACCTGATCACGCAGGTAGGCAGTCAGGTTCTGTTGAACTTCTAAGGCGATAAAAATCAGCGGAAGCCGATTGTCGTTGAACAGATTTATTGGCCATCACCAAAGACAAAAAAAGGCCCAGTTCTGCCGTGCCCTGGGTGTTTTGATTGGTTCATTAGCCGATGGCTGCGACAGATCTCTGCAGGGCGTCGCGACGGCTCAGGTTTGTGCGATCAGGTGTCAGCTTCTTGTAGAGGCCGAGCTTCTCCAATCGGCGCTGAGTCGTGCCGCTGGCGCCCACCACGAATACCTCACGCCCTTTCTCGATCGCTTCCTCAACTGCGTTCTCCACAGCCAGCGCAGCAGTCACGCCCAGGTGCGATACCTCGGTGAGATCAAAAACCACAGCCTTCACGTCGCCGATGGCGTTGTGTTCACGTCCGATGGCCTTGGCGACCCCAAAGATCATGGCGCCGTTTAGCTGGAACAGCAGCACCTTTCCTTTGCCTTGATCGAGCAGAGCCTTCTCGTCGTCGGGCAGCATCAGGTCACCGTCGCCGGTGCTGATCGACTTGACGCTCTTGCTCTGCAGGGAGCTCATCTTGTCGATGGTGAGGATGTTGGCGATGAATACGCCAATGCCTACAGCAGCGATTAGGTCCACCAGCACGGTGAGGCTGATCACCAGATACATGATCAGAGCGCCGCTGATCGAGATGCGGTGGGCCCGCCTGAGGAAGCCCCAGTCGACGATGTCGACACCCACCTTGAGGGCGATGCCGGCCAGAACCGCCTGGGGAATCTGGGCTGCCACGCCGGTGAAGGCCAGGATCACCACCATCAAGATCACGGCCCGGCTGATGCCCGAGAGGGCGCTGCGCCCGCCGGCTTGGATGTTCACCACCGTGCCCATGGTGGCTCCGGCACCGGGCAGGCCGCCGAACAGGCCAGACACCAGATTTCCTAGGCCCTGGCCAATCAACTCCTTGTTGGAGTTGTGTTCGGTGCGGGTGATGCTGTCGGCGATCACCGCGGTAAGCAGGGCATCGATGCAGCCGAGCATGCCGAGCACGGCGGCATCAATCAGCATCTTGCTCGCCAGACCC
>JAQCGH010000071.1 GCA_027620015.1 Cyanobacteriota bacterium | reverse complement strand
CGATTTCAGCGCCTTCGCGCACGTCGCTAGGCAAATCCGCCGGCGCCAGGCCCAGGTGCACCAGGTCGTTGCTGCGGAAGCCTGCACGTCGCAGTAGGTCTGCCAGGGTGATCGAACCTTTAATTGGGGCTTGGGTTTGGTTCTCCACGGCAGCGGCTGCCGGGTCGCTGCTCTTGAGGCGCACTGATTCGAGGCGTTGTTTTTCCGCTGTGATTGCTAGTTGTTTGGCGGTGTAAATGGCCCAGCGGCGATCGTCGATTAGGCCCAGCTCCCTGCCCAGGGGGGTGAGGCGCCGGTCGGCGTTGTCGCCCCGCAGCACCAGCCGGTATTCGCTGCGGCTGGTCAGCACCCGGTAGGGCTCGCGCAGGTCTTTGGTGATCAGGTCATCGATCATCGTGCCGATGTAGCTGCCCTCTCGAGGAAAGTGCACAGACTCTTGGCCTCGCACCAGTCGGGCGGCGTTGAGGCCGGCTACTAGTCCCTGAGCTGCTGCCTCCTCGTAGCCGGTGGTGCCATTGAGTTGGCCTGCGCAGAACAGCCCGGCTACCCGCTTGGTTTCAAGCGACGGCTTGAGCTGGGTGGCAGGCAGGTAGTCGTAGTCGACGGCATAGGCGGGCCGCAGCATCACGCATTGCTCCAGGCCAGGCAGAGTGCGCAGCAGCTCGAGCTGCAGCCGCTCCGGCAGGCCGGTGGAGAAGCCCTGCACGTAGATCTCAGGCGTGTCGCGGCCCTCAGGTTCGAGAAAGATCTGATGGCTTTCCTTTTCGGCGAAGCGCACGATTTTGTCTTCGATCGAGGGGCAGTAGCGAGGCCCTTTGCTGTCGATGAAGCCGCCGTAGATGGGGGTGAGGTGCAGGTTGTCGCGTATCAGTTGGTGAGTGGCGGCTGTGGTGCGAGTCATGTGGCAGCTCATCTGCTCGCCGCTCACCCAGGACGCTGGATCAAAGGAGAAGAAACGATCTGCCGCATCGCTTGGCTGCTCCTCGAGTTGGCCTAAGGCGATGCTGCGCCGGTCTACCCGGGCTGGGGTGCCGGTTTTGAGCCGGCCCATTTGGAAGCCCAGCGCTTCTAGGGCTTCGCTCAACCCAACGGCGGCCTGCTCTCCTGCCCGGCCGGCGCTCATCGACTGGTTGCCCACCCAGATCTGGCCGCCCAGGAAGGTGCCGGTGGTGAGGATTACGGCGGCGGCGCCGTAGCTGCTGCCGAAGTAGGTGCTGATGCCACTGATGCGGGCGTCCTCGCCGGGGGTGCCCTCCACCAACAGTCCGGTCACCATCGCTTCGCGCAGGGCCAGGTTTGGCGTGTGCTGCAGCAGCTGCAGCATCTGGCGGGCGTACTGGCGCTTGTCGGTCTGGGCGCGTAGAGCCCACACAGCGGGGCCGCGGCTGGCATTGAGCACCCGCTTCTGCAGGGCCGTGGCATCGGCCAGCCGGCCGATCACGCCGCCGAGGGCATCGACCTCATGTACTAGCTGGCTCTTGGCCGGACCGCCCACCGCCGGGTTGCAGGGTTGCCAGGCGATGCGATCGAGGTTGAGTGAAAACAGGGCCGTGTTTAGCCCTAGCCGAGCGGCGGTGATGGCGGCTTCACAGCCGGCGTGGCCGCCGCCCACCACGATCAAGTCGAAGTGCTCGGTGCATGGTTCGACGTACTTTTGGGGGGCTGTAGTGCTGCACGACATACGTTTATTTAAGGGGCAAGCCTGCTATTTCAGTGCCAATGGGCGCGGATCTCGCCGGCGGGACAGCCCCAGAGCTTGGGCCGGCCCTGGAATTTGAGGATGATGCAGCCTTCCCGCTGGCTGTGGGAGGCACCATTCACACCGCCAGATTCCGGAACCGGGTGAACTGCGGTTCAAACAGCAGCTTCACTGTGCCCACCGGCCCGTTGCGGTGCTTGGTCACGATCACTTCGGTGATACCCCGATCGGCGGTTTCCGGGTTGTAATACTCGTCGCGGTAGATCATTAGCACCAGGTCGGCATCCTGTTCGATCGAGCCCGATTCGCGAAGGTCACTGAGCATCGGGCGCTTGTTGGTGCGCGATTCGACGCCGCGGCTCAACTGGGAGAGGGCGATCACCGGCACGTTGAGCTCGCGGGCCATGCCCTTGAGGCCTCGGGTGATGCGACTGAGCTCCTGCACCCGGTTGTCTGGGGTGGAACCCTCCATCAGCTGCAAGTAGTCGATCACGATCAGGCCCAGCTCCTTGCCGGTTTCGGCCATTAGCCGGCGGCAGAGGGAGCGCATCTCCAGCACGCCAGTGTTGGGCTTGTCGTCGAGGAAAAGGGGCAGCTGGCCGAGGCTATTGATGCCCTGGCCCAGCAGGGGCCACTCCTCTTGCTGCAGCCGGCCGGTGCGCAGCCGACCGCTTTCTATCCCCACCTCCATCGACAGCAGGCGGTAGGTGAGCTGCTCCTTGCTCATCTCCAGGGAGAACACGCAGACGGGAAGAGCATGGAGCTGGGCCACGTTCTTGGCGATGTTCAGCACGATCGACGTTTTGCCCATGGCGGGCCGGCCGGCCACAATGATTAGGTCGCTTCGTTGCAGCCCCTGGGTGATGGCATCGAGGTCGTAGAAGTTGCACGGGATGCCCGCTACGGAGGTGCCGAGTGAGCGGCTCTCGATCTCGTTGAAGGTGCTGGTGAGGATTTCAGCGGTGGGAGTGAGGCCGGTGCTGGGTTTTTCCTGGCTGATCGCGAAGATCTTTTGCTCGGCCTCATCGAGCACCTGCTCCATCGGCTTGCTCTGATCGAAGCCCAGGGCAATCACCTCATTGCCGGAGCGGATCAGCTGGCGCCGCAGAAACTTGTCCATCACCAGGCGTGCCACCTGGTCGATCGAGGCCGTTGAGGTAATCCTTTCCACCAGCTCCACCAACCTTCCTTGGCCGCCTACCTTCTCGAGCGAGCCTGTATCGGCTAGCCAGGCGCACATGGCCGTTAGGTCGGTGGGTTTGCCCTGGCTGTGCAGCATCACCGCCGTGCGGTAGATCTCGCGGTGCGCCCCTAGATAAAAGGCCTCGGGCTGCAGCACGTCGGCGATTCGTGCGATGGCGTCTGGGTCGAGCAAGATGCCGCCGAGTACTGCCTCTTCTGCCTCCAGGTTCTGGGGCGGCACCGAATCGGGCAGGGCCTCAAAACGGGCTTCCGAGCGCCCATCTGATCGGGGTTCGCGGCTGCTGGATGGGTTAAGGGGAACGCTCACCATGAGCTTGGGGGGCGCTTAGACAGGAGTGCAATCTTGAGCGCAGCGAAGCTTTTTGACCACCCCAAGGGCTCTACCGGTGGGGGTTCAACACACAAGACGCACCATCCCTGGGTTTTTAACTGAAGGCTCGGGCCTCAGAAGCTTGCGACTTCCAGGTTGAGCTCGGCGGTAACCTCGGGGTGGAGCTTCACTTGCACCTTGTAAGAGCCGGTGCGGTGGATTTCGGGCAACGTGATGTTGCGGCGATCCACCTCTTTCTTGGTGGCAGCTTCGATCGCTTCGGCCACGTCTCCGTTGGTCACGGTGCCAAACAGCACGTCATCTCCGCCGGTCTGCTTCTTGACGGTGAAGCGGCCAATTGTGTCCAGGGCGGTGCGGAAGGCCACCGCTTCGGCTTTGAGGGCTGCCTGGCGCTCAACTTCCTTGGCGCGGCGGGCTTCCACCTGGCGCAGCACAGCTGAAGTGACAGGCTGGGCCTTACCAGTGGGCACCAGGAAGTTGCGGGCGTAGCCGGGAGCTACTTCCACTAGATCACCGTTCTTGCCCAGGCTGAGAACGTCTGCGTTGAGGACGACTTGAACGCGCTTAGCCATGGCAAATAAGTAAGAGATTGATCAAGACCCGATGCAACACCCTAAATCAGTGGGTGATTAGGCCTTAGGTCCGCCGAGGCGCGGCAGCTGCGGGCAGGCGTACTTGCTTAGCCAGGCCCAGAGATCGCATCAGGCGGATGTGCTGCCAGGTGAGATCGAT
>JAQCGH010000031.1 GCA_027620015.1 Cyanobacteriota bacterium | reverse complement strand
AACTTGCGCCAATCGAGCCTTCTGCCTGCGCCATGGCATTCGCTTGAGTGGCCCAAGGCTCGGACGCCCCAAGAGTGATCCAGAGTTATTGGCTGAAGAAAAGCGCCAGTTTCTGAATGATCAGAGGCAACGCAATGCTGTCGAGGGCAAGATCGGTCAGGGCAAAAGACGGTTTGGATTGGGTCTGATCCGGGAGAAACTCGCCGTCACCCAAGGTTCAACCATTGCACTGAATGTTCTGGTGATGAACCTTGAGAAGCTGCTGGAGCTTATTTTTGTCTTTTTTACGGCCTTGCTATACCTTCTACTGGTCAACGAAGGCGGTCGGAGTATTCGCACTATCCCTCTGAAGCCTCAGATATCTGCAGCGTGATGATCGGGCTGCGTGCTCAACCAAGATCCATTGTTGTTGAGGCTGACCCCGAATTCACTTTCTCAGGAGGCCCTAATTCTGGCGCCTCTGCCCTTGCGCCGCTACTGGACGGCAGCAGCGCTGGGGAGCTGATCCCTATTCTCAATGCAGGCTCCAATTGAGATATAAAGATTGCTTTGATTTTATGGTTTTGCCGGCGTTCGAACCGAACTACAACACCTGGCCAACCATTACTGCTGCGATTGCTGAAAACAGAGTGATACCCAATGCGGTGAGTGGGTTCTGCCCCTGAGCCACCGCCACTGTTGTCACTATCCCTGCGCCTAGGCATGCCACTGCCAATTGGCTAAGCATTTCAGGGCGGCGATTTGGGGTTGGGCTCACGAATTCTCTCTCGACTTGGTCCAGAACGTAGACGTGTTTTCTTGTTCATCCCTGGCGTCTTGCTCGGCTTGTTACCTGGAGTTGGAGTTCGTTACTCCTCGACATCATTTCCACCTTGGCCTGTCAGCGAGAAGCTGGTCTGGCCCTGCCACCGCTAGCCCAAGTCTGCAGTGCTTCTAGTTGCTCCCTAGCGGTGCGTGACAAGGGCACCACCTGGCTAGCGGCCGCTATCAGGTCTGCTTCGGCGAATTCCCGCTTTTCGGCAAAGGCCAGGTGCATGGCCTCGATCACGGTCTGTTCCAGTTCGGCGCCTGAGAATCCTGAAGTTCGATCTACCAGCACTTCCAGGGTGATGTTGTGCTCAGGTCTGCGGCGACGCAGCTGTAGATCAAGAATCGACCTGCGCTCTTCAGCGTTTGGAAGATCAAGCAGGAAAATCTCGTCGAAGCGCCCCTTGCGCAGCAGTTCAGCTGGCAGCTTGTCGACGCCATTAGCAGTTGCCACCACAAACACGGCGCTGCTCTTCTCCGACATCCAGGTGAGCACAGTGCCAAGCACCCGCTGGCTAGTGCCCCCATCACTGCGAGAATCACCGCCAAATCCCTTATCGATTTCGTCGATCCAAAGCACGCAGGGTGCCATCGCCTCCGCCCGTTGGATCATGTCTCGGGTGCGGGCCTCTGAAGCGCCCACCAATCCGGCGAATAGCCGGCCCACATCCAGGCGCAGCAAGGGCATGCTCCAGCTGTGGGCTATCGCCTTGGCGGTGAGCGATTTACCGGTGCCCTGAGGACCCACCAGCAGCACGCCCCGGGGAAGAGGGAGGCCGTAGCGCATCGCTTCCTCACTAAAGGCCATATGGCGCTGCTCTAGCCAGTGCTTGAGAGCTTCAAGTCCACCGATATCGGCAGGACTGGCCTCGCTCGGGCAGTACTCCAGTAGCTCGCTCTTGGCGATCGCCTGACGCTTCTCCTCCAACACCTCGGCTAAATCCGCCTCCCCGAGTTGGCCACGCCTAGCAAGTGCTCTGGCAGCTAACTGGCGAACCCTTTGTTCACTTAGTCCGTGGCAGGCGGCGGTGAGCTCTGCGCAAACAGCTGGTGCCATCGGGTAGCCACTGGCGTCAGCGATTGTGCTCAGTAGTTGGCGGATCTCCTCTGCATCAGGCAGGGGTAAGTCCAGCAGGGTGATGCTGTCTTCCAGTTCACGGGGAATGGCCCAGTCCGGTGCCGTGATCACCAGTGTGCGAGGTGCCTGGCGCAAGCTCGAGGCCAGATTTCGCAGCCGGCGGCACACTCCGGCGTCTTCGCAGTAGCGGTGAAAATCGCGCAGCACCAGCAGAGCCCCCTGCTCCGGCGGCAGGGTGTCTAGACAAGCCAGGGCTGCCATTGGGTTGCGGGTGGCCTCGCCGATGCGGTTTGGGGCACCGCTCAACCCATCAATAAAGTCCCAGCGCAGCAGGGTGCGTCCGCCCAGTCGTTGGGCAGCTTGCTCTAGCAAGCCATCAACCCGTGCCTCCTCGAGGCTACGGATCCACAGAATCGGCGTGCGTGCCCGAATCAGTAGATCGAGTTGGTCAGCCCAGCTGTCTGTCACGGAGGGAGTTTCAGGGTTTTAGGCCCTGTAGGGCACTCCAGCGGGAATCAGTGCCGTCGCCTTCGCTGCTCCAAGTGGCCGGCCCGGGACAGTCGCTGCCGCAGTGGTTAACGATCGGTAGCAGCAGATTTAGTTGCTCAAATATCCAATGTTCTGGATCGAAGTTGCCCCTGGGATCGAGTTGCTCCATCAGGCCGCTGTCGTCAGCCTCTCCTTCCACTGCTGTTGAGTCGGATTGGCTTGGGGCGGGTTCGCCGATCCAAAGCAATTCCTGGTTGCTGGCGCGCAGAGGAAAGTTGAAGTGCTGGAGGCAGCGGTCGCAGCAGAGGGTGACGATTGTTTCTGCTTTACCTATTACCTCGAGCACGTTGCCTCGATGGTTGGCGCGCAGTTTGCCCCGCACCGGTGTGAGGCTGTCTATACCTTCGATGACTTGGTCGATTTGCCAATGCCGCCCAGCATCCAGGTGGCGCAGATCCGAAAGTGGAATGGGGCGAAGCCGCTCCCCCACAATCGGTTCAAAGTGCTCTGTCTGCGGTGAATTGGACACGGGTCACTTCTTGCCCTTGGGTTCGAAGGGCAGACGACCGCCGCTAGCTGACACAGTCACTGTTTGCTGCGCCATTTGCTGGTCGAGGATTGCTTGCAGGTTGTCGGGGAGGGCTTCGCGGCCGAGCAGGAAGGTCTGCATGGCCTGGAAAATGTTCGCTACCACCATGTACAGCAGCACCCCAGCCGGCAAGGGGAAGAACAGGAACATACCGGTGATCATCACCGGGGTGATCTTGTTGGCTGTGGATTGCTGAGGATTGGCGGGCATGCCAATGCCAGAAAGGATCTGGGAGGCAAAGAGGCTTGCGCCGAAACCTGCTACCAGGATGGCGATGTCCCAGTTCACGGCGCCATCGGTCATAAAGCCCACCTGGCCGAGAGCCTTGATAAATAGGAAGCCGCTACGAGCTGCAAGACCAGGGATTTTGGCCTCGACTGTGGCGTCGCCAGTGCCAAGAGCAGTGATCGTGCCATCAGCTGCCACGCTCACCACCCCTTCGCCCTTGGTCACGCTCCAGGCAGGGGTGTAAGTGTCCCCGTGGTCGATGCCCTGCAGCACTGAAGCAAAGCTCGAGCCTTCTTTGGTGTGCAGCTTTACCTGTGCCGAATCACCCACGCCGAGTTTGGTGCCGCCTTCGAGGCTGGCGATCACCGGAACGTGAGTCGTTTCAGTAACGAAGATCGAATGGCTCGGGCTGTTGAAGGGTTTCGGCTCGACTGCAGCTATTTGATCAGCAGGCAACACCTTTATGTTGAACGTATAGGGCACATCCGCAAAAGGTGAGCCTCGCAAGGTGGCGAACAAGGCAAACAGGATGGGCATCTGCACTAATAGGGGCAGGCAGCCAGCCAAGGGGTTGCCGAATTCCTTCATCACTTTGCCCAGCTCCTCCTGCTGCTTTTGAGGGTTGCTGGCGTATTTGGCCTTGATCTCGGCCTGCCGCTTCTGCATAGCTGGCTGGGCGATCCGCATGCGACGGGCATTGCGGATCGAGCCAGCGCTGAGCGGGAATAGAGCCAGTCGGATCACAACCGTGAGGGCGATGATTGCGAGGCCGTAGCTGGGCACCAATCCGTAGAAGAAATCGAGGATTGGGAGCAGCAGGTTGTCGGAGATGTAGCCGATCACGGCAGAGGGGCTTTCGGGGTAGTTGGGAGCGTGGGCTCAGTGTGACTGATGGTCTAGGCGGCCATGCCCTTGGGTGTGGAGCTCTTGGCTTGGCGGCGCTCCTCGATGTAGGCCTCGAACTCACGGAACCCTGGTACCGCACGCATCTCGAGCTTGGAGCCGTCATTGAGTACCAGCACCATGTCGCCCCAAAGGCCGAAGCCGCGGGGCACACTGCGCACCTCCCTGATTTGGCTGTAAACGACCTGGGTGCGGTCTCGCCCCAGCCAGCCACCATTCACCTCGATACGCCGACTGGTGATCCGGAAACGCAGCCACAGGGCCCGCACGATCGCTCCAACGGCGAAAGGAATGCCGACAAGGGTGAGCCCGAGCACCAGATTGAAGATCAGGTCTCCTTTGGCGGGCCCACCTTCGTAATAAACGCTTTCCTGGATGGAAGCGGGGGAGGCAGTGCTCATCGCGTCAGTCCTGCTTGCTGAAGAAGTTGGCTGCATTCTCCCAGCAAGGCCTCGGGGCTTTGCTCAGCGCTACCGGGTTTTAGGCTCAGTAGCAGCCAGAGACAGCCCTGCCCGTCGCCGATTTGCTGGCCCAGTAGGTGATCATGGATTAGGCGACGCAGGCGATTGCGGCGCACTGATCGTTTGTGCACTTTGCTGCTGATCACAACTCCACAGCGCCAATTGCTGGGTGCACTTGCCTGCTGCTTGGCAGGTAGGAGTTGGGGCAGGGCGTCTAAAACGCGGAGCGATAAAAAAGGACCGTGCGTTTTGCGGCCCTTCTGATAGATACGGTCAAAAACCCGCTGCCCCTTGAGCCGGTGGCGCTGGGGCAGGGCCAAGGCTTTTAAACGGCGAGGCGGGCCCGGCCGCGGCGGCGGCGGGTGCGGATCACGCGGCGGCCGGTGTGGCTGCGCATGCGCACACGGAAACCTGATACCCGCTTGCGCTTACGACTAGTTCCTTCCAGGGTGCGCTTGGTCATGACTGGCTCTTCGCTGCGCTTATTGCGTCGATAATGGGCATTGGAACCAACCTATCAGGTGGGGTTGGCACCGCTAATACTTAATTGCTAGGTGGCTCGATCTGAATCAGCCAGCTGCCCAGGTAGCCGGCCATTGGCACGTCACCGGGGGCTTGGGCTAAGGCGTTGAACTGATACATGCCGATATTAAATGGATTAAATATATTCATGTACACGCCTATCGTTCCATTGTCTGATACGGGGGTGTCTGGAAAAATCTCAATAGATTCGTCATTGGCGGCCACTTCGATCGTGGCTGGGATGATCTCTTGGCACTTGGTGCGCGACATCATGCCGCCCTCACTCATCTTGCAGAGCTTCACTCGCTTAGGGTCGATCTTGGCGTCAAAATGACTAGGCACGCTGATAGTCAGCTTGAGAATTGCCGTCTTGCGATCTTTCGGCCTGAGCATTAAGTAGTACTCCGAGCGTCTGAGGCGCTGGGTGTCGGTCATGAAGAAATAGAGCTTGCGGTAGTCCCTGCTGTTGTCGTCCCAGCGGAACTCCATCAGGCCGGGGGTGCCCTGGGCCAGGCTCGGCTGGAGACCAGCGCTAAGCGCAACTGCTCCAGAAACGAGAGCCGCACTCGCGGCTAGGGCGATTTGGTGGCGAAGGCGAGGGAAACCCATCCGGGCTGCACCAATAAGTTGTTTGATTCTCAGCAGGGAGATGCTGCCACGGTGCCCTGGGTGGCCGGCCCCAAAGGTGGCGGCGTGCCTACGGCTGAGCACGGTCGGGACGCAGGCAAGCTGCTTCCCGTAAGTAGGGGTGCACCGGGGCCTGATTTGGCTTCAACCAGACATGGGCCAGCAGTCGGATGCAGCGAGGCAGATCCCGTGCCACTTCCATTTGCTGGCAATCGAGCAAGGCCACCTGGTCCCAGCCTGGTTGGCTCCTGGCGATGGCTGCCGGGAAACAGGCATCGAGATCCCGGGTTACTGAAAAGGTCACCGACACCAGCTGGTCTCCCTGGAGCTCATTTCGCTCCATCAAGGTGTCCACAAGCTCACTTACACAGGCCTGAATCGCCTCGGCGCTGTTTACCTCGGCGGTGGTGGCCCCGCGCAGAGCTCGCAGCACAAGACCAGAGTTCATGGCCTGTATAGCCACAGGGGTTGACCGCTCCAGGCCAGTTCAAGGCTGAAGCTCTCGATCAGCTGGCGCATTTGGCTGCGGCCGGGCAATAAACCGCCAAAGCGTTTAGGCGGGCTGCCAAAGGTGGTTGGGCGGGTTTTCTCAGGGTCTAGGCCAGCCAGCTGGGCGGCCAGGCGCCTGGCTGTCTCCTCGTCACCGAGCACATCAACTAACCCCAGTTCTAGGGCTTGGGCACCGCTAAACACCCGCCCATCTGCAAAGCCGCGCACCGTTTCCTGACTAAGACCCCGACCAGTTGCTACGGCTTCTACGAACTGGTTGTAACTCGAATCAATCAGGCTTTGCAGCAGCTTGCGCTCGCCTTCGCTGAGGGCGCGATCCGGCGAAAGAATGTCTTTGTAGAGCCCGCTCTTGACGGTTTCAAAGCTCACGCCCAACCTCTCCAGGAGCTTGGAGAGATTGTTTCCCCGCAGGATCACGCCGATCGAGCCGGTAATTGTGCCTGGGTTGGACACAATTTTCTCTGCGGCAACTCCTATGTAGACCCCGCCTGAGGCGGAAATGTTGCCGAAGCTGGCCACCACCTTGCAGCCTTTTTCGCGCAAGCGCAGCAGGGCGCTGTAGATCTCCTGGCTGTCGCCCACGGTGCCGCCCGGGCTATCGATGCGCAGCAAAAGAGCAGGGCACTCCCGTTGTTCCACCTGGCGCAGGGCCTTGAGCACCCGGCTGCGGGCGGGTCCGGCGATTGGTCCTTCAATAGCAATGCGCGCCAGGGTGCGACGAGTCTTGCGGCGCCAGGGCCAGGGCATTTGGAGTACGTGAAGTGGTTGGATCTTAAAAACAAAGCCTTCGCCGGTCAGGAAGCCCATGCCCCATGCCCTGCGATGGCCCTTGATGTTGCTCCCTTTTGCACTCTGGGGCACGGCGATGGCGGCGATGCGGCCTCTACTGGTGACGGGCAGTCCTCTGCAGGTGGCAAGCCTGCGGCTATTGCCAGCAGGGGTTTTGGTGCTGCTGGCAGCTTTGTTGCTGGGTCGCTCGCTGCGGGTGGCTGCCGTTGATTGGCCCTGGTTGCTGGCCTTTGCTTTGGTGGATGGCAGCCTCTTCCAGGGACTGCTGGCCCGAGGTCTAGGCCAGACGGGAGCGGGGCTGGGTTCGGTACTTATTGATTCTCAGCCCCTCCTGGTTGCTCTGCTGGCCCGCAGTCTGTTTGGGGAGGCGATCAATCCGGTGGGCTGGGTGGGCCTCTTGCTGGGGCTGCTCGGCATTCTCTGCCTGGGTTTGCCAGCGGCGGTGCTGCGCCACTGGTGGCTAGATGGTCCCGTCGCCCTCGGCGAACAAGCCTGGAGCCATGGAGAACTTTGGATGCTGGCAGCGGCGGCAGCGATGGCCATCGGCACGGTGCTGAGTCGTTATGCCAGCCGGCAGAGCGATCCCGTGGCAATTACGGGCTGGCACCTATTGCTTGGTGGCTTGCCGTTGCTGGGTGGGGTCGCCTGGGAGGGAGCTCTGCTGCCTAGCTGGAGCCTGGGAGAATGGGGATTGATGGCTTACGCCACCGTGCTTGGCAGCGCCCTTGCTTATGGCCTCTTCTTCTGGTTTGCCAATAGTGGTGATCTCACAGGTTTCACCGCTCTCACTTTTTTAACTCCCGTCTTCGCCCTGCTCTGCGGAGTTTGGCTGCTCGGGGAGCAGTTGCAGCCGCTGCAGTGGCTTGGGGCCTTGCTGGCCCTGGTGTCGGTGCTGTTGATCAATCGGCGCCAGCAGCTCTGGCGCGGCACCTCCCTTTTGGAGCGACCCTGATGCGGATCTTGGTAGTGAGTACTCCGTTGGGACCCCTAGGTAGCGGCCGCGGCGGTGGCGTGGAGCTCACTGCCTGTGCCCTTGTGTCAGGGTTATTGGGGCGGGACCACCGAGTGACGGTGCTGGCGGCCGAGGGGTCGGTGTTGCCCTCCTCCTGCCTCGCCGCCGAACTTTGGACTTGTAGCGGCAGCTCCCAAACCAGCGCCCAGCACCAGCAGCGCAGTGCAGCGATCACGATGCCGGCTGATGGCCTGCTGCAGGCCTTCTGGCGGCGGGCTTTATTGGACGGTCCTGGAGCTGGCTTTGAAGCGGTGATCAACTTGGCCTACGACTGGCTGCCTCTCTGGTTGACGCCCCTAGTGCCCCTGCCCCTGTTTCACCTGGTGAGCATGGGTTCGGTGAGTGAAGCGATGGATTTGGCGATTGCCGAGCTGGCGGCTTGGGATCAGCGGCGCCTTGCCTTCCATACCCGCGTGCAGGCGGCAGATTTTTGTTTGCCTCAGGCTCCTGTGGTGCTGGGCAATGGCTTCGACCTAGATGCCTATAGCTTCTGCGCCGAGCCAGAACCCCTGCTCGGCTGGGCCGGCCGGGTGGCACCGGAGAAGGGGTTGGAGGACGCGGCGGCGGCCGCGCTCCAGCTGGGGTTGCCCCTGGCGGTGTGGGGTTTGGTGGAAGACCGGGCCTATGCGGCAGCGGTTGAAGCGTCGATGCCGGCTGGCACTTTGCAGTGGCGAGGGTTTTTGCCCACCGATCAGCTGCAGCAGGAGCTTGGCCGCTGCCAGGCTCTTCTAAATACGCCCAAGTGGAATGAGGCCTACGGCAACGTGGTGGTGGAGGCGCTGGCCTGCGGTGTGCCGGTGGTGGCCTACCGCCGCGGCGGCCCAGCTGAGCTGGTGCAGCAGGGTCTCACTGGTCTACTGGTTGAGCCAGACGACGTGACGGCCCTGGCGGCAGCGGTGGTGCAGGTGAGGAAGATCGAGCGGCGCGCCTGCCGGGACTGGGTGGAGGCCAATGCCTCGCGAGCTGTGCTGGCGCAGCGGGTGGAGACCTGGTTACTGGATGGACTGGCGGCGAGGCTGCCGGGATAGGTTCAATTCTTGGCTTTGGTCCTTGATGCAACTGCCGCCCGTCGCCCCGATTCGGCGCCGTCAGGTGTTGTGGCTCGCCGCCGCAGCAGCCCTGGTGCTGTTCGTGTGGCAGCTGGGCAGCACGGGGCTGGTTGATGAGACGCCGCCCCTTTTTGCAGCCTCGGCTAGGGCGATGGCCGAAACGGGCGACTGGTTGATCCCCAGGGTCAATGGCCTACCCCGCTACGACAAGCCGCCTCTGATCTATTGGGCCATGGGGCTTTTTTATGCATTGCCCGGCCAGGCAGTCTGGAACCCCTTAGGCACCTGGGCGGCGCGGCTGCCCTCGGCTTTGGCCTGCGGCGCCGTGATGCTGGCTCTGGCAGACACCTTGCTGCGCAGGCCCCAGCGAGCGGTGCGACCAGCGCTCACCGCTCTTACTGCTGCCCTGGCCTTTGGGCTCTCGCCGCTGGTGTTGCTCTGGGGCCGTATCGCCGTCAGCGATGCCCTGTTTTCCGGCCTGCTCGCCGGCAGCGCCCTCTTGGCCTGGCGCTGTTATGCCAGCGGTGGCCGCCACTGGTGGCATACCTGGCTTCTGCTGGGCCTGGCCGTGCTGGCCAAGGGACCCGTCGCCCTGCTGCTGCTGGGGCTGACCTTGCTGCTGTTTGGCTGGCTGCAAACTGATCTGGCTGGGCTGTGGGCGCGGCTAAGGCCCCTGCCAGGGCTGGCGATCACAACTGCGTTGGCCCTGCCCTGGTTCGGCGCGGCCCTGCTCAAGGAGGGCGAGCCCTTCTGGAGCAGTTTCTTTGGTTACCACAACCTGCAACGCTTCTCCGCTGTGGTGAACAACCATCAGCAGCCCTGGTGGTTTTTTGGACCCGTGCTGGTGATCGCCAGCCTGCCGCTCACTCCCATGCTTGTGCTGGGCTTGCTCCAGGGATTGGGCTCGCTGAGTTGGCGTGGCCCAATGCAGTGGTGGCAGCCTTCAGAACCCCTGGCACCAGAGCTCTCCCTTCAGCGCTTTGCCGCGTGCTGGTTACTGGCGGTGCTGTTGTTTTTCACCGTAGCTGCCACCAAATTGCCCAGCTACTGGCTGCCGGCCACGCCGGCTGCAGGGCTTTTGGTGGCCCTTTCGTCCCAGCGGGGCTGGCGGACTGGCTGTGGTGGCTTGGCTTGGGGGCTCAGCCTCTTGCTCACGGCCGTGATGGCAGTGGGCTGGCTTGCCTCCCCTCTTTGGGTGTCGGCAATCGTGGCGCCGGAGATGCCCAGCCTGGTGCCGGAATTGCTGGCAGGTCGATGGCTGCTGCTGGGCGGGCTGCTTTATGGGTTGGCCGCGGCCCTGGGCTGGGGGATAAGCCGGCGCAGCGGAGCGGTTAATTTGCTGTGCTTGCAGCTGCCCCTGCTGGCCTTTGTGCCGCTGGTGTTGCAGCCGGCCTGGCACCTGGGCGATCGCTTGCGGGGGCTGCCGGTGCGTCAGTTGGCGGCAGAGCTTGGCCGCCTGACAGGCCCGGCAGAGCCGGTGGCGATGATCGGCATGCTCAAGCCTTCGCTGCACTACTACGGCCGCCGGGTGGTGATCTACGAGGGTGATCAGCCTCAGCACCTGTTGAACCTGGCCGATCGCCTGCGGCATGAGAGCCGCCCTGGCCAGCCCGCCAGCGCGCCGGCACAGCAGCCGAGTGTGCTGGTGGTGATTGATTCCGGCACCGCTGCCCAAAACCACTGGCAGGGACTAAACCCCCAGCTACTGAACCGCCGCGGGATTTATGCCCTCTGGCGTCTGGAGCGCAGTCGCCTTGAGAAGAGGGCGGACCAGCTGCGCTCTAGAGGCCTAACCCCCGATTGGCGCGATCCGAGGCCAGAGCGCTACTGAAGTGGCCCACTTTCTATTGACTGGGTCAGCTGTTTTTGCCGGCAGAAACTGCAATATCCCCAGCGGCCCATCTCGCCGGCTGGCGCCGGGCTGCCGCAACGGGGGCAGGTGGCCATGCCGTGCACGTCGACTCGGCTGGGGTGGGCGCCCCACACTTCCTCCTCCTGCTGGCGGCCAGGAGGCACGGCGGCGCTGGGGTGGTGCTGCTCCAGACGTATATCGCGCACTGTGAAGCCATTGGCGCGTAGGGCCCCTAGCAGTTGGTGACGGTTGTATTGGAGCGCCTGCAGCCAGGGCCCAGGGGCTGCGCCAACGGTGAGCAGTCCGCTGTGCAGCCGCAGGGGCCTGCAGTGGGGTGCTAGTTGGGCGCCGGCGATGCGCGGCCAGGCCTGCCAAAGGGCTGCAAGGTGGCCGCCCTGCTGCCAGCTTTGCTCCAATTCCCTCAGACAGGTGGCCAAGGCGCTGGCGGGCTGCCGGGGTGGCGGCATCAGCAGGCTGAGATTGCCGAGTTGGCGGGTTTGTTGCCGGGGGGCCTTGGCCATTGTTTGACCCTATCGGCGGTGCGGCAATCCCGCTGGTTAATGGAGCCAAAGCCTGGCTAACCTCAAGCCTTGCCCCTGCAGCCTCCGATGGGCTTCTTTGACCGCCTCAGCCGCTTGATCCGCGCCAACGCCAATGCGGCGGTAGGGGCGATGGAGGACCCTTCCAAGATCTTGGATCAATCGGTGGCCGACATGCAGTCGGACCTGATCAAGCTGCGCCAGGCTGTAGCTACTGCTATCGCTAGCCAAAAGCGCATTCAGAATCAGGCGGAGCAGGCTGATTCCCAGGCCAAAACCTGGTACGAGCGCGCTGAGCTGGCCCTTAAGAAGGGTGAGGAAGACCTGGCCCGAGAAGCCCTAGGGCGCCGCAAAACCTGCCAGGACACTGCCACTGCCCTCAACACTCAGCTCCAAAGTCAGGCTGGTCAGGTGGACCAGCTCAAAAAGAGCTTGGTGTCCCTTGAGAGCAGGATTGCTGAGGCCAGAACCAAAAAGGACATGCTCAAGGCCCGGGCCCAGGCGGCCCAGGCTCAGGAGCAGCTGCAGAGCGCCGTAGGTAGCCTTGGCACCAACAGCTCCATGGCCGCCTTTGAGCGCATGGAGGAAAAGGTGCAGACCCTTGAGGCTCGCAGCCAGGCCGCTGCTGAACTGGCTGGAGCTGATCTGGAGAGTCAGTTTGCGGCGCTGGAAGGGGCCCCGGAGGTTGACGATGAATTGGCGGCTTTAAAAAATCGCTTGGCCGGTGGAACACCGGTATCCCTGCCCCTGAGCACCCCAATTGCACCCCAGCTCGAGCCGGTGCAGGTGAGTGAAGTAGACCCGGAACTTGAGGAGCTCAAGCGTTCGATCGACAAGCTCTAGGCGGCTTGGCCGTTACTCTCCAGCCGGCTGCCCCGCTCCATACAATCAATTAACGCATACGTTTTTAAGGCCTGCTGCTGTGTCTGTCGCTCATCTCACCGATGCCAATTTCCAAGCTCAGGTGACTGATTCCCCTAAGCCCGTATTGGTGGATGTGTGGGCTGAGTGGTGTGGTCCCTGCCGGCTAATGGCTCCAATGATGGAGTGGTTGGCCACTGAATACACCGGTCGTCTAGTTGTGGGCAAGCTAGAAGCAGATGCCAATCCAGCTATTCGCGATTGCTTACAGATTCAGGGACTTCCCGCCCTGATCTTGTTCCGCAATGGCAAGGAACTGGCTCGCCACGAGGGTGCCATGGCCAAACCGCAGCTAATGGCTTTTGTGGATGCCCATATCTGAGCGCCTGTCGCGTCTCGGAAGCGGCGTTTTCGCCCGTAACGACCAGCGCAAATCTGCTTACGCCTCTCGTTCGGCCAGCCTGGGCCTGCCCCGACTGCTCGATCTTTCACTCGGCTCCACCGACCTACAACCGCCAGAGGCGGCCATAGAGGCGATCGCCTCCCAGCTTGGTAAGCCAGCCAGCTCGGCCTACTGCCTTCACGCAGCCACCCTGCCTTTTCGCCAGGCCGTTGCCGATTGGGCCCAGCGTCGCTTTGGCGTGAAGGTGGATGCAGAGGTGGAGGTGTTGTTGCTGGTGGGTTCCCAGGAGGGCACGGCCCACCTGCCCCTAGCTGTGCTCAACCCGGGTGATCGGGCCCTGCTGCTCGACCCCTGCTACCCCTCCCACCTAGGTGGTTTGCACCTGGCTTCCGCCGAGCCGGTGTTGTTGCCGCTTGATCCCGAGGCGGGCTGGCGGCCGGACTTTGATGCCCTCAGCCCTGAGCAGTGGGACGACTTGAAGTTGATGGTGCTTGGCTACCCCCACAACCCCACCGCCACTACGGGACAGCAGGCCTGGCTTGATGAGGCCGCCGCGCGGGCGGTGCGCCATGGGCTGGTGTTGGCCCACGACAACCCTTACGTGGATCTGGCACTTGATGGTGAGGCGCCAGTCCTGTTGCGAACATCCCATTGGCGCGAATGCGGTATTGAGTTTTTTTCCTTTTCCAAGGGCTGGTGTTTGGGGGGCTACCGACTGGCCTTTGCCATTGGTGCCGAGTGGCTAATAAGCGCCTTACGCCAGCTCAAGGGGGTGGTGGATTTCAATCAGTCCCTTGCGCTACAGGCCGGGGCGATTGCGGCGCTTGAGCAGGCTCCGCAGTGGCCTGGCCAGCTGCAGCAGGAATACCGGCAGCGGCGCGATCAAATGGCTGATGCCCTTGAGGCGGTGGGCTGGCCTGTGCGGCGGCCCTCAATGGCGCTTTACCTGTGGTTGGAATTGCCGCCCCAGGCGAGAGATCGCAACTGGGGCAGTGAAGCTTTTTGCGCCGCCCTGCTCGAGGCCACCGGTGTGGCCCTGACGCCTGGCAATGGCTTTGGCCCTGGAGGGGAGGGCTGGCTTCGCCTTGCCCTGGTCCATCCAGTGGCTGACCTCCAGGCCGGTGCAGCTCGCATCGGCGCTTGGCTGGCCACCCTTTGAGCTGGAAGTTACGCCGCCTGCCGGTGTGTGCCAGCACGGAGATCGAGCTTGACCGCTGGCTCGAGCAGCGCCAGGCCTCTGACCAGCCGCTGCAGCGGCTAGCTGTGACAGCTCGGCGCCAGCGTTTTGGCCATGGTCAGCAGGGGCGGCCCTGGTTATCGCCATCGGGTGGGCTGTGGCTTAGTGCGGCTATCCCTTGGGCGGAGGCCTTGCCTGGAACGGCCTGCTTGGGACTGGCGGTGGCAGTTGGAATATCACAGCAACTCGATGCCTTGGGGCTTGCGGTGCAAATCAAGTGGCCCAATGATTTGCTCGTGGGGGATCGCAAAATCGCGGGGCTACTGCCCCGGATGCGCTTAAGGGGCCAGCGAATCCGCGCTGCTCAGGTTGGGGTGGGTCTCAACGGTTGCAACCGAGTGCCGCCAGGAGCCCTGTCGGTGGCAGAGGCCCTCGGTTGCCGACAGGGCCACCCCCTGGCGCGGCCAGAGCGCTTGTTGCCCAGGGTGCTTGCTGGCCTTGAATGGGCTGCGGCCCATGCCCAGCAGCCTTGCCAGGTGCGCACCTACGCCGAGGCCAGGCTTTGGTGCCCACCGACAGGCTGGTTGCATGAAGGTGAGCTTTGGCAGGTGCTGGGTCTGCATGTCGATGGCCGCCTGCGCCTTAACCGGCCGGGTCGGGAGTTGGCCCTGCAGCGCAACTTTTAGGGTCGTTCCTTTGGCCAAGTCCAGCTTGGCCATGATTTTTACAATGGCGGCTATGAACGATCGCCAGCCATCGGGGCAAGCCTTACTGAATCCTGCTGCCCCAATCCCTAGGGGCTGGGTCCGGCTGGCGATGCTGCCCCTTATTGCGGCACCCCTGATGGGAGTCGGCCTGGCTTGGGGGCAAGACCAGATCAGGCCCCTGGCCCAGCCGCTGCGTCCCGATCCGGCTGCTCTGCCGAGCCGGCCGCCGGCCCGTTTTGATGCCTCCCTCGATGAGTTGGTGCGCGATGGGGTGGTAAGTCCGGTGGAGCGGGCCCAGATTCTTTCGGGCTCAGGCATGACCCCGTTCAACGTGCCGGCCCATCAGCAGGCCTGCAGCAGCGGCGCCCTTTCCCAAAAGGAGTGCAACAGTGGCTTGGTGGTGCGCTGGCGTGGGCGCATAAATAACGGTGAAGGTCGGTTGCCGTTGCCGCTGCCGCTCACGGTGCCGGTTTCGGCGCTACTGGCCGGCGCCGGCGGTAATTTCCGCCTTGCCGATGTCTTTGGAGTCACTCCCCGCCCGGCTCCGATTGGTGGCAACGGCAATCGCCAGCTGTTGTTCCCATTGATTGGTTCGGCCTTGACCAGCAGCAATTTCGGCTATCGGCTGCACCCAATCCTCGGCAGTTGGCTGATGCACGCTGGCCGCGATCTCGCGGCTCCAGAGGGCACGCCGGTGGTGGCGGCCCTAGCCGGTCGGGTGGTGAGCAGTGGCCTGGCGGGTGGCTATGGCCTGGCGGTTGAGGTTGAACACGACCGGCCGCGGCGCCGCACCCTCTATGGCCACCTCAGCGAGCTCTTTGTGAAGGAGGGCGATCGGGTACTCCAGGGTGAGGTGATTGGCCGGGTGGGCAGCACGGGCCTTAGCACCGGTCCTCATCTGCACTTCGAGTTGCGGCTGCCCGGCGATGGAGGCTGGGTGGCGGTTGATCCTGGCGATATGGATCCAGGCAAGGGAGCTGCCGGCAGCGATGCCATTGCCCTGCTGATGGGGCAGCTCTTGCAGAGCCTGGAAAGGCCGCGCCCCGTCAGCTGAGGATCCGGCCGTCGCGGAACTGCACGATCTTCTCGGCCCGGGCTGCTACGTCGTCTTCGTGGGTCACTATCACTACGGTCATGCCGCCGCGATGCAAGGCATCAAAGATGTCCAACACTTCGGCGGTGGTTTGGGAATCCAAGGCGCCGGTGGGCTCGTCAGCCAGCAGCAGGGCGGGCTGGTTGATGATCGCTCTGGCTATGGCTACCCGTTGCTGTTGTCCGCCCGACAGCTGATTCGGCTTGTTATTTAGCCGCTGTCCCAGCCCCACCCGCTCGAGGGCCGCCCGGGCCCGTTGGCGCCGCTCAGCAGCAGGCACCCCCGCGTAAATCATCGGCATGATCACATTGTCGAGGGCGCTCAACTGGGGCAGCAGGTGGAACTGCTGAAACACAAAGCCCAGGTCGCGGTTGCGCAAATCAGCGAGTTGGTCATCGCTGAGTTCTTCCACCGGAGTGTTGTTGAGCCGGTAGCTGCCACTGGACGGGCGGTCGAGGCAGCCGAGAATATTCATGGCCGTGCTTTTGCCGGAGCCGGAGGCTCCCATCACTGCCAAGTAATCGCCGCGGTTGACGATGAGATCGACACCATCGAGCGCCTTAACGGTCATCTCGCCGCTGCCATAAACCTTGTCTACGCCCTGAAGTTGCGCAACGGGATCGCCCATCAAATTGCTGGCCTCTGCTCAACCAATGGCATTAACCAGCATCGGCGTACCCGTAACAGCCTGGCTAGCCCAGGTGAATAGGGGGTTGGAGAGGATGCCTCCCACTGCAGTAACAATCACACAACCCACTAAGGCGGTGCGCAAGGCAGGCAGTCCAGCGACGGACCAATTAACAGCCGGATAGGCCTTCACCACATCAGAGGCTTCTTGGGGCTCTTTGACCACCATCATCTTGATCACCGAGATGTAGTAGTAGATCGACACCACCGAGGTGACCAGACCCACCACCACCAGAAGGTATTGGTGATCGGCCCAGCCGGCAAAAAATAAATAAATCTTGCCGAAGAAGCCCAGCATCGGCGGGATGCCGCCAAGTGAAAGCAGGCAGAGACTTAATCCCAAGGTGATCAGCGGATCCTTCTGGTATAGACCGGCATAATCAGCGATGCGGTCGGAGCCCGTGCGCAGCGAAAACAGGATGATGCAGGCGAAAGCGCCCAGATTCATGAATAGGTAGGCCGCCATATAGAGCACCATTGCTGCGAAGCCGTCTTCGGTGCCGCACACCAGACCAATCATCACGAAGCCGGCTTGGCCGATGGAGCTGTAGGCCAGCATTCGTTTCATTGAAGTTTGGGCCAGGGCCACCACGTTGCCGAGCACCATGCTGAGCACCGCCAGCACGGTGAAAAGCAGCTTCCACTGAGCATCAAAGCTCTCGAAGCAGCCCACCAGGATGCGCAGGGCCAGGGCAAAGCCGGCTGCCTTGGAGCCCACCGAAAGGAAGGCCACCACCGGCGTTGGTGAGCCTTCGTAGACATCCGGAGTCCACTGGTGGAAGGGCACCGCGGCAATCTTGAAGGCCACTGTGGCAAGTACAAACACCAGGGCAAGTGCGGTGACTGGAGAGGCGCTGGTGCGAAGGGCTACTGCTACTGCGTCGAGGCCGGTTGCACCGCCGGTGAGGCCGTAAAGCAGGGAGGCGCCGTAAAGAAATACAGCCGCAGCGGCCGAGCCAACTAGCAAATATTTGAGTGCTGCCTCTGAGCTGCGGGCATCCCGCTTCATGTAGCCGGCCAGCATGTAGCTAGAAACCGAAAGGGTTTCCAGGGATACAAAAATGGTCACCAAATCGGTGGCGCCACAGAGGAACATGGCACCGAGGGTGGCGGCTAGCAAGATGCCGGCGTATTCGCCCACCGGCGTGCCGCTCTGCTCTACATAGCGCCAGCTGACCAGCAATGAAATCAAGGTGGAGGCCGCCACCACGGCCCGGAAGGCAATCGCCAGGTTGTCCGCCAGAAAGGAGCCCACGAAGGAGGGCTGCAGGTCTGGGGTGTTCCACTGCAGAGCAAGGAGCACTAGGGCGCTGCCCAGCCCGGCATAACAAATCGGTGGCACCCAGCGGCTGGCCGCCTTCTCGCCGGCGAGATCCACCAACAGGCAGGTGAGTAGAGCTATCAGCACCGCCACCTCCGGGGCGATGGCGCCAGCGTTCAGCTGAAGATTTAACCCCACCGTTCCGGCACCACTGCCGATCGCATCGGCCACGGAGGAGAGGGCGCCCAGCAGGAACATCAGCGAGGAGACCGCGAGGCGGGAACCTTGATGTGAACGACTGTAGCTGCGCCTGGCTGTCAACTTGGGCGCTTGATGCGATAAAGAGGGAAGCGGTAAGGCGCTGGTCTGTGGGTCACACCCTGGTCATTGTTGAAAGTCCCACGAAGGCCCGCACTATTCGCGGCTTCCTTCCCAAGGACTTCAAGGTGGAAGCCTCGATGGGGCACGTCCGCGACTTGCCCAATAACGCCAGCGAGATTCCGGCGGCTCACAAAGGTGAGAAGTGGGCCAACCTCGGCGTAAATACCGCCGCCAACTTCGAGCCTCTCTACGTGGTGCCGAAGGACAAGAAAAAGGTGGTCAAGGAGCTCAAGGACGCCCTAAAGGGCGCCGATCAGCTGCTGTTGGCTACTGACGAAGATCGAGAGGGGGAATCGATTAGTTGGCACCTGCTGCAGCTGCTCAGCCCCAAGGTGCCAGTGAAGCGCATGGTGTTTCACGAGATCACCAAAGAGGCCATCAGCAGGGCTTTAGAGGACACCCGCGACCTCGACATGGAGCTGGTGCATGCCCAGGAAACCCGCCGCATCCTTGATCGGCTGGTGGGTTACACCCTTTCGCCCCTGCTGTGGAAAAAAGTGGCGTGGGGGTTGAGCGCCGGCCGGGTTCAATCGGTGGCAGTGCGCCTGCTCGTGCTGCGCGAGCGGGCGCGCCGGGCTTTCCGTAGCGGCAGCTACTGGGACCTCAAGGCCCGACTGGAGCACGGCGCAGCTGGCTTTGAGGCCAAGCTCAGCCATTTAAAAGGTGAGCGCATCGCCGGAGGTTCCGACTTTGATGAGAGCACCGGCGCGCTCAAGGCAGGCAGCAAGGTGAGGCTGCTGAGCGAGGCCGAGGCCCGCCAGCTCCAGATTGAGGTGCAGGCCAATTCCTGGCAGGTGGCCTCTGTGGAGGAGAAGCCGACGGTGCGGAAGCCCGTCCCGCCCTTCACCACCAGCACCCTGCAGCAGGAGTCCAACCGCAAGCTGCGACTCTCGGCCCGCGAAACCATGCGCACGGCCCAGGGCCTCTATGAGCGCGGTTTTATCACCTACATGCGCACCGACTCGGTGCACCTCAGCGACCAGGCGATCAACGCCGCCCGCAGCTGCGTCGGCGAGAAGTACGGCAAGGATTACCTCAGCCCCAGCCCCCGCCAGTTCTCCACCAAGGCCCGCAATGCTCAAGAGGCCCACGAGGCGATTCGCCCCGCCGGTGAGGCCTTCCGCACCCCAAACGCCACAGGTCTAGATGGCAAGGATCTGGCTCTCTACGAGCTGATCTGGAAGCGCACCGTGGCCAGCCAGATGGCTGATGCTCGGCTCACCATGCTCGCCGTGGAATTGCAGGCCGATGGCGGAACCCTCGGACTAGCCCAGTTTCGGGCCTCCGGTAAGCGCATCGATTTCGCCGGTTTCTTTCGCGCCTACGTCGAGGGAAGCGACGATCCCGACGCGGCGCTTGAAGGACAGGAGCTGCTGCTGCCTGCCTTGAAGCTGGGTGACAAGCCCTCCTGCAAGGAGGTGGAGGCCCTCGGCCACCAAACCCAGCCCCCCTCTCGCTACAGCGAGGCAGCCCTAGTGAAGATGCTTGAGAAGGAGGGGATCGGTCGACCCTCTACCTACGCCTCGATCATCGGCACAATCGTCGATCGTGGCTACGCCACCCTCGCCAACAACGCCTTGACACCCAGCTTCACGGCTTTTGCCGTGACGGCCCTGCTGGAGGAGCACTTTCCGGATTTGGTGGACACCAGTTTCACGGCCCGGATGGAGAACACCCTCGATGAGATCTCCACCGGCCAGGTGCAGTGGCTGCCCTATCTGGAGAGCTTCTTTAAAGGAGAAAAGGGCCTGGAAACCCAGGTGCAGCAGCGAGAGGGCGACATCGACCCTGGCGTGTCCCGCACCGTTGAGCTTGAGGGCCTGCCCTGTGTGGTGCGCATCGGCCGCTTCGGCGCATACCTGGAAACCAGGCGCGTTGGCGACGACGGCACCGAGGAGCTGCTCAAGGCGACCTTGCCCCAGGAGATCACTCCAGGCGATCTCGATGCCGACAAGGCGGAGCTGATCCTGAGGCAAAAGGCTGATGGACCTGAGTCCCTTGGCGATGACCCGGAAAGTGGTGAGCAGGTTTATCTGCTATTTGGCCAGTACGGCCCCTACGTGCAGCGGGGCCAGGTGAGTGACGAGAACCCCAAGCCAAAGCGAGCTTCCCTGCCCAAAGGCGCCAAGCCGGAAGAGCTGACCCTGGACAATGCCCTAGCCCTGCTGCGGCTACCCCGCCAACTTGGCGATCACCCGGAGGGTGGTCGGGTGGAGGCTGGTCTGGGTCGCTTTGGGCCCTACGTCGTGCACCACAGGGGCAAAGGCGAAAAGGACTATCGCTCGCTCAAGGCCGAGGACGACGTTTTGGCGGTTGGGCTGGACCGAGCCTTGGAACTGTTCGCCATGCCTAAGAAAGGTCGTGGCGGCCGCACGGCCCTCAAGGAAATCGGTGTCCCCGAGGGCGATGACGAGGCAATTCAACTGTTTGATGGTCCCTATGGCCTCTATGTCAAGCAGGGCAAGGTGAACGCCTCGCTCCCGGAGGGCGCCACTATCGACACCATCACCTTGGAGCAGGCGGTTGAGCTGCTGGCCGCTAAGGCAGCTACCGGCAAAGCTGCTGCTAGGAAGCCGCGAGCGAAAAAGCCAGCAGCCAAAAAACCGGCAGCCAATGCTCCTGCGGCAAAGAAAGCTCCCACCACCACCAAAACTGGCCGGCTGCGCGCTAGCGCGGTGAGGGTGATTAGGGCGGCGGACAGCTGATGGCAGGCGCCGGCCGCACCCTTGGGTCGCTGCTTTGCCTCCTGGCACTGGCTGGCTGCAGTGGCACCCGCTTTGGCGACCAACTTGCCCGCAGCTTCTCAGCACCCCCGGCCCAGACCGCTCAGCCGCTTCCGCCTCCTAATAAGCCAGCGGTCGCCGCTCCCTCTCCCCCAGCGGCCCCAAAAAAGGCTGAGGCCAAATCGGCAGTAGCTAAGCCGGCTGCCATCAATCTCAGCAAGCCAGCCCCATATCGAATCACGATCCAGCTGCCCTCAGCCGATCCCGCCGCCCCGGCTGAGGCGGTTACGGAGGCGTTGCGGGCGGCGGGGGTGACTTTTGAGGTCGAAATGATTGAGCGTGTCGGAGCAGCTCCCACGGTGACGCCTGCGCCGGCACCGCGCTGATGTCATCCCAGCGCAAACTCAATCGCGGCCAGGCCCGCCAGTTGATGGATACGGCTTATCTCGCGGCCTCCACCGCCCTGCTGTGGGTGGCGCTCTACTACCTGCCGGTGGGCAGTCCCCTATTTCGACTTGCCCTGCCCCTGCCCCTGGCCTTGTTGCAGTTGCGCCATGGCTGGCGCTGTGCCGTGGAGGGTTTGGTCGTGACCGCCCTATTGCTGGTCGCCCTGATGGGTCCGATCAGAGGGCCGTTGGTGGTTTTCCCCTATGGATTTCTGGCGCTGTGGCTGGGCTGGTGCTGGCGATCCAGGGCCGGTTGGCCTTCTAGTTGGTGGCTGAGCTGGGGCGTTGGCAGCCTTATCGCTACAGCCGGCTTCCTGGTGCGAGTGGCCGTGCTCTCAGTGCTGGTAGGTGAGAACCTCTGGGTGCTGATTACAACCGCGGCAGCTGGTTTGCTGGAGAAGCTTGCTGGCTGGCTGGGCCTGGCTGCATCGATCGAGCTAGCCCAGGTGCAGCTTGCTGCAGTGGCGCTTGTGTGGGTGCAAAACGTGATCGTGGTGCTGGCCTTACATGCGGTGGCCTACTGGATCTTCCCGCGCCTGCAAGCTCCTATCCCAGAGCCCCCGGATGCCCTAAGGGCTCTTGTGGCCCTTGATCCCCTCTGAACGGCCAGATGGCCCCAAGCCAGCAGGAAACTGATCCATGGACCCAAGCCCTGGAGCAGAGCTGGCGCCGCAGCCGAATCCTGCTGCTGCTCGCCGCCACTGATACGGCTGCGGTGCCTGGTATTTCCGCTGCCGGTGCCTCGCCCCAGGCCCGGCTGGGCACGGCCGCCGCCGATGCCGAACTGCTGCTACTTGGCCCTGGTGGCCGCCGCTGCCATGCCCTGCCGCCCCTGCCGGCTGGGGTCAGTCCGGCCCTGATCAGTCATGTGGTGTTGAGTCAGCTGGGGTTGCTGGAGCGCACCCAAGTGCTCGATTTGGGCTGTGCCATCGCGGCGGCGATACCGCACCTGCGGCTGCCTGGGCTTGAAAGTGCCGGCCCCGCTCGCTGCCTCAGCACGGGTATGGCCCTCCCCCATGCCCGAGTGTCGGCGCTGGTGCAGCGCGGCCGAGCTTGGGGTCAGCGCTGGAATCCTGCAGAACCTTTGTTGTTGGCCGAATGTGTGCCCGGAGGCACCACCACGGCCCTGGCGGTGCTCGAGGGTCTGGGGGTGGCGGCGGCGGGTTTAGTGAGCGGCAGTTTGCACCAACCGGCCCACGAGCTGAAGGCGGCCCTAGTGGCTAAGGGTCTGGCTGCAGCGAGTTTTGAGGCAGCCCCCTTGAGCGTGTTGGCGGCGCTGGGGGATCCGATGCAGGCCTTCGCCGCTGGATTGGCGGCGGCGGCGGCGGCCCGAGGTACGCCCGTATTGCTGGCTGGTGGGAGCCAGATGGCGGCGGTGTTGGCTTTGGCCCTAGCTCTGGCTGAGCCAGGCCAGAGGCCAGTCCTGGCGGAGCGCTTGGTGGTGGCCACCACCGCCTGGGTAGCGGAGGAGTCAGGCAGCAACCTGACTCTGCTGCTTGAGCGCATTGGTGCCCGCTGGCAGGTTCGGCCGCGGCTAGAGGTGGCTGCCCTGCGCTTTTGTGACTGCAGCAGCGCGGCCTTGCGCGACTATGAGCGCGGCTACGTCAAAGAGGGTGTTGGGGCCGGTGGCCTGGCCCTGCTCTGGCAATTGGCAGGCTGGCAGCCAGGTGCCCTGGCGCAGGCCTGCGACGCAGCCTGCCGGCTGGAGCTCGGTGCTTAGGGTCACTGCTATGGCATTCACTCCCGCTGTGCTGTCCCGTCGCCGGCTGCTGCAGCTAGGGGTGGGAGCTGGCGCGGGCCTGCTGGCCGCCTGCCGCTCCGCTGAAGGACCTGAGCTGCTGCTGGTTGAGGGAGATTTGCCGGCCGCCTGGGTGAAGCAACTATCCGAACCATGGCGGACGCGCCAGATGGCTGATGCAGCTGCTGTGCAAAAGGCTGTTTTGGAGCTTGGGCAAGGTTTGGCACCTAACTTGGCAGCCCTAAGCGACGGCTGGGCCAGTGGCCTAAGCCGCCAGCAGCTTCAGCCCTTTGAGGCGCCGCGGCTGTGGGCTCGCCTGGCGGCCTTTAGTGCTCCAGTGACTCGCCTATTTGCCCCGGTAGGTGATGCCCAGCTTGCCTTCCCTTGGTCCTACAGCCCCTGGGTGATTGCCCTGCGCAGTCGCCCCGACCTGGCCGCCCGTCGCGAGGAGGGCTGGCAGTTACTGCTTGATCCCAGTCTGCGCGGACGGCTTGTGCTGCCTTCCAGCCCCCGCATCAGCTTGGAGGTAATGGCTGGCGATTTTGAGCGCCTGAGGCGGTTGCGGGCCCAGGCCATCGCCTACGACGACCGTGACGGCCTCAATCTGCTGCTCAGCGGTGCTGCTGAGGCGGCGGTGCTGCCCCTTCAGCGCCTGATTCCCCTGCTGCGCCGCGATCAACGTTTGGCGGTGATCTGGCCCCAAAG
>JAQCGH010000030.1 GCA_027620015.1 Cyanobacteriota bacterium | reverse complement strand
CATAGCCAGCCGCCGCACCGCTGGAGGAAAGGTATCCAGGGGTGCCACTATTCCCGATAAAAACAGATAAGGGATCATCAACAGCCGATCGAGAGCCGCCGCCCGTTCACTCCAAAAACAGAGGGTGGTAACGAGCACCTGCAGCAAAAAGCGCAGCAAAAAGGCCGCCACAATTGCCAAAATTCCCAGCAGCAAAGTGCCCGCAGACGGCAGCCACAGCAAGCCGGGCGCCGCCAGCCCCACCACCAGCAGCATCACGGCCACAAACGGAATACGCGAAGCCTGCTCACTGAAATGGGCGGCCAGGTATCTCCACAGAGGCGATAGTGGCTGCAACAAGAAGGGCGACAGCCGGCCCTGTAGGGCATCGTCTTCGAACACCTGAATCAGCCAAACCACCGAGAACTGGCGCACCACAAAGGCCGCCAGGAAGTAGTGGCTGAGCTGCTGGGGGGAGAGGCCAGCCGCCGCCGCCGCGCCCGAGCCGCTCCAGACGCCCAGCATGATCAAGGGCAAAACCCCAGATAGGGCCCAGAGGGCGATCTCGGCCCGGTATTCGAGCATCAGCGCGTACTGACTGCCCAGTAGCGCCCGCGCCACCCGCCAGGCCCAGCTCACTGGGAGGCCTCGGAGTTTGAATCGCGCTGGCGGAACAAACCGCCGATCAGCTCCTCCACCGGCGGATCACTCACCTCCAGATCCACCACCGCAAAGCGATCCAGAAGCGCCGCCACCTGCTCGGCGAGCTGGGCCCGCGGCACCAGCAGCCGCACCAGATGGCCATGATGGGCCTCGAGCTGGCCAAAACCGGCAAAGGCCTCCGGTGGATGGAGGTCGGCAAGCTCAAGCCGCACCTGGCGGCAGGGGGCCAGGCGCTGGGTGAGATCGGCCAGGGAGCCATCGTGGAAGAGCTGGCCCTGGTGGATCAGCAGCACCCGCGGACAGAGGGCCGTGATGTCGCCCATGTAATGGCTGGTGAGCAGCACGGTGGCGCCGGTTCGGCGGTTGTAGTCGGCGAGGAAGTCCCGCACCCGCGCCTGGGCATTCACATCCAGACCCAGGGTGGGCTCATCGAGAAACAACACCGCCGGCTCGTGCAGCAGGGCAGCCAGCAGCTCGGCCTTCATCCGCTGGCCCAGGGAAAGCTTGCGCATCGGTCGCCGCAGCTCCTGGCCCAGTTCCAGCATCTCGGCGAGTTGGCCTATGCGCCGCTGGGCCTCCGCCTCCGGAATGCCATAGACCGCGGCATTGACCCGCAGAGAATCGAGGGCGGGCAGGTCCCAGATCAACTGCTGGCGGTTGCCCATCACCAGGGTGATCTGGCGCAAGAAGCGGGCCTGACGCCGATAGGGCTGATGGCCTGCCACCTCCAGCTCGCCGCCGCTGGGGTGGATCAGGCCGGTGAGCATCTTCAAGGTCGTGGTCTTACCGGCGCCGTTAGGGCCCAGGAAGCCAACGATTTCCCCCGGCTCAATCGTGAAGCTGATTCCATCCACCGCCAGCACATCGCGATGGCGACGCCGCAGCAGATGCTGGATTGTGCCGGCCAGGCCAGGCTGCTTCTCGCTGATTCGGTAGGTCTTGCTCAACCCCCTGGCGCGAATGATTGGCCCTGCCACAACGTTTTGCAGCACACCGTAGGTAGCTGGAAGGGCCGTTTATGGTTTCGCCCACTAAACGACCTCTATCGACTGACCCAAGCAAATACGGGTGCGTCGCGCTCTTACAGCCAATGCTCCAAACGAGCAACATGTAGATCTATTGGCTGAGATGCAGCTATGAGCCTGGTGGCAGTGACGGGAGCATCCGGGAAAACCGGCTGGCGGGTGGTGGATGAAGCCTTAAAGCAGGGCCTGGCGGTGCGGGCGATTGTGCGACCAGGCTCCGCGCTGCCCCCTGCCCTGGCCGAGGCAGAGCAACAAGAGCGGCTCGACGTGCGACGACTGGATCTCAGTGCCACCGAGGCCCTACATGCCGCCCTTAGCGGCTGCGATGCCCTGGTGATTGCCACTGGCGCCCGGCCATCAGTGGATCTGGCCGGACCCCTCAAGGTGGATGCCTTCGGGGTGCGCAACCAGATCCGCGCCTGCCAGGCGGTGGGCCTGAAGCGGGTGGTGCTGGTGAGTTCGCTCTGCGCCGGCCGCTGGCAGCACCCCCTAAATCTGTTCGGGCTGATCCTGGTGTGGAAACGCCTGGGCGAGCGCTGGCTGGAAGAAAGCGGACTCGACTGGACCGTGGTTCGCCCCGGCGGCCTCAGCGAGGACGACAGCCGCAGCGAAAGGGAGGGGGTGGTTTATTCCGGCCCTAACCAGCAGGAGAGCAGCAGCCTGCCTCGCCGCTTGGTGGCCAAAGTGTGCTTAGAGGCCCTGGAAACCCCTGCCGCCAGCGGGCGGATCATCGAAATCACTAGCAGTCCCACTCAGCAGCCCCAAGCCCTCAACCAGTGGCTGGAGTCAGAAATCCCGGCTCCCGGCTGAAGCGGGGCAGCTCTGGGGTCACCCCCCGGCCGTAGGCCAGCCAGCGGAAATCCCCCAGTGCAACAGGATCCACCAGCCGCAGCAGGGCCTCGCGCCGGGCCAGCACGGTGGCCAGGGAAGCCGGGGCTTCCTGCTGCAGGCCGTGTAGGCGCTCCGCCAAGCCGAGAGCTAACAGGGCCTGGCCCTGGCGGCACTGGCCCAAGGGCTGCCAGCCGCTGGCGACGGCAGCGGCGTCCAGGCTCTCAATACACAAGTGGGCGGTGAGATCCCAGGCGCCTGGCTCAAGCAGGGGATTGCTGCTGGCCTGCTGGCACCGGTAGGCCATCAAAGTGCCGCCAGAGCGCTGAGGGGCGTAGTAGCGCCAGGCCTCTAATGCGTAGTCGATCACCAGCAGCTGGCCATTAGCCACGGCTGCGGCGCAATCGTTAAGCCAGGGGGCCAGGCCAGGATGCAGCTCGCTACTCCAGCCGGAAGGGCGCTGGGGCGAGGGCAGCAGGAGTCCGAGGGGCTCGAGTTGGGCGGCCACTGCCGGCTCCAGGGGCGCACCTGGCTCTAACCGCAGCGAAAGTTCTGCATCAGGCCCCTGGTGCAGAACCACCATTTGCTGGCGCCAGAGCGCCCCATCCCACTCGATCCGGTCCACCGCCAGGGCATCGAGCACCTCATGTGCAAGAACCACACCGCGCACCGGTGAGGCCGCCAGCTCGGTGAAGCTGGCCCAGCGACAGGGCAGGGGGCAGTCCTGAAGCAGGGCTCGCTGACGCGCCGCCATGCCCTCGTTGGGCTCCACCAACACCAGCTCCAGGCGCTGCGCCAGCTGGGGCCAATCCTCCAACAAGACCTCTGCCAGCTGAAGGGCCAAGCTGCCCTCGCCTGGGCCTGCCTCAACAAGCGCCAAGGTTCCTGGGGCCGCCGTAGCGAGAGCGTTGAGCCACTCGGCTATCTGGTTAGCCAGCAGGGCGGCGAAATCCGGCCCGAGGGAAGGCGCGGTGGCGAAATCCCCCGTCGGACCGATGCGCAGCCGGCCAGCTCCATAGGCGCCATGCAACGGATCGTGCAAAACCCATTCCATGTAGGTGCGGAAGGAAACCGCTGCGCCGGAGGCTTTGAAGCGCTGCTGCAGCCAGGCGGGCAGAGCACTGCTTGGGGGCAATGTCACGCTCAGACGGCTGCTCAGGGAGAATGCATCTTCGCTGAGGCTGGTGAATGGGTCGCGCTTGGAAAGCCTTTCTGCCTGCGCTGGCTTCACTGTTGCTGGTGCTGGCCTTCTGGCTGGGTGTGGGCATCGCTCCGGCTCTGGCCTACGACAACCCCGACCTCTTACCCGACCACCCAACCCCGGTGATCGACCTTGCCAAGACCCTCACAGATGCTCAGCGCACCAGCCTGGAAGAAAATCTCACCCGCTTCGAGGCCGATACCGGCTGGAAACTGCGAGTGCTCACCCAATACGACCGCACCCCAGGCCAGGCGGTGAAGGACTTCTGGAACCTGGACGAACGCAGCCTGCTGCTTGTGGCCGATGAACGCGGCGGCAACCTGCTCAACTTCAACGTGGGTGATGCCCTGTTTGCTCTGATGCCACGCACTTACTGGGTGGAGCTGCAGACCCGCTTCGGCAATCAGTACTACGTACGCGACAACGGCGAGGACGCCGCGATCGTCGATGCTCTAGCAGCTGTGGAAATTTGTTTAGAGCGGGGTGGGTGCCAGGTTGTGCCAGGCCTGCCGCGTGAGCAGTGGCTGCTCACCCTCTCCACATCCGTGCTCGGTGGCCTGGTGGCTGGCTTCGCTTCCTACCCGCGCAAAGAAGGCCGCACGGTGGAGTGGGCCTGGGTACTACTGCTCTCGCCCCTGTGGCTGATCCTGTTTGGCGCCCTAGGCCTGGGCCCAATTCTGACCCGCACCAACGACCTGCTGCCGGTTGCCCGCAATACCTTGGCCTTCCTCGGCGCAGCTCTCGGCGCCTACCTAATTGCCGGTGCCACCGTGGGGAGAGCAAGGCTCAAAGATGCCGATGAGGGCTAGGAGATTTTGCCTTGGCTGCGGCTGCGCGGGCCCAACTTTTCAAGGTCCTCAAGCTGGCAGCGCAGGGAGCCAGCCGGCGCACAGGCGGGCTTGTTTTCAACCCGGGCTGTGGACTGCTGATCGCGCAGACGGCTGAGGTTGTCGTCGTAGAAGAGCTTGAGGTCGTGGAAGCGCTTCACTGGCTGGCCGTAAAAGCTGCGGCCGCCGAGGGTGGGAAAGCTGGCCCACTCGGGGGCCAATTTCGACGCCAATTGTGGCGAAAACACGCCTTGATCAGCCATGGCGAGGGCACCACGACGCTGAATTAGGTAGACGGCCCCCTGATCTTGAACCTGGGGGCCAAAGGCGGAAAATCCCAAGGAGCGGGAAACCATGTTCCAGGTGAAGGGCATGAACTGGTATGCCCCTGCCGCTGCACTTGCATAGCGGGCAGTGCGAACAACCCGATCGGGATGGCGCTCCAAGGAAGGCATCAGGCCGCCACCAAACATGATCCGGTAGCCGATGTCGTCACCATCGGCCCAAGTGCCTTCCGCATAGCGGATGGTGTTGAGCAGGGCGCGGCGCTCAGCGGTGATCGCGAAGATCCTCAGCGGAGGTGGTGGCAGGGGGAGGGCCAGAGCAGCGGGGAAGCTGGGCTGAGAAGCACTGGAGGCTTGACCCAATTCGGACGCCTGAGCTACTGGGGCCTGAATAGAAAAGGCTGCTAATCCCACAGCCAAGGCAAAGCCAAATCGAAAACGGGTACTGGGCAAGGTCATACCGGAGCGAATCAAACGGCAGACCGCCTGCAGGCGGCCAAATCTGGAAAAGCGAAGAAAAGATTTATATGCGCCAATTTGGCTATCAATCTGCCCATACATGTTTGAGTTAGTGCCAATCAAATAAGTGTCTACCAGTGTCAACAACTGCAGCCAACGGTTCAGATCACTGTGAGCCAGGTGAATTGCAACTTGATAAATGACTAGAAAGAACGGCTCGCTACAAAAGCTGTAAGCGCCTGGGCCGCCTGCAGCGCTCCGTTGCCTACCAATGGCTCACCGGTGGGGGGCTGCAAAGACTGGTCAAGCTGCCAATCCCCTTGGCGGGCCTGCTCCTGGCTAAGTAGCCGATGCCAACCATGGCGCACCAAAGCCGCCTCCAGCACGGGCGCTTCAGCAAACCCATCGCGGCGCACCAAATGCACCCCCACTCCAGTGCTGAGAGCCTCGCAAAGGGAGCTGTATCCGGGCTTAGTGATCAAACGAGCGCAATCCCCCAAAACCTCTAATGGCCGCACCCCGGCAGGTAGCAAGCGACAGTTGGCCGCTGAGGCTAAATGGGGATCTGGACTGACAAACACGTGATCGGGCCAGAGTTTCAGCAACTCCGGATTCAGGTCGTAGCCCAGTCCCCCAAAACACACCAGAACGCAACGATCACGCTCTTCCGGTAACTGCAGATGACGGGCCAGGCTGCCTGGCTCAAGCCTGGGGTTGCCGGCGGTGAGTCCAATCTTCAGCTCGGGGATTCCCCACTCGATTGGCATCGCCAGAGGACAACGAAGCAAAAGGTCCCCCTGGCGATAGGCCGCCAGGCAGCGAGCGGCCCAGGGGCTGAAAGCTGCACCCATCGCCCCGTAAATGGCCTCCCAGCCAAAGCTGGCCAGCCAGATCAGAGGAGCCCCGAGCCCGCGAGCCAAGGTCGCCGCCGCTGGGGGCACGTCTGCAAGCACAAGCAGCGGCATCGCTTGGGCGGCCAGCCAAACCTGCTCAGCCGCCAGCTGGGCGGGCAGCTCAACTTCAAGTGCCGTTAAAGCGTCCAAGGTTGCGCCAGCATCGGCCCCCAGGGCATCGGCCTGCACCACGCCCACATCCCAGCGACAGGGGCGGTGTTCAAAAGGCACGGGCCCCAGCGCGGAACGCAGAAAAGCCTCGGGTAGGGCAGTAGCCAGAACAAATCGCCAGTGGGGCCGAAGCCCATGCAGGGCTGTTAAAACGGAGGCGGTGCGGGAGCCATGGCCAAAACCGTGGGCACTGACGCAGGCATAAATCAGCACCGCGCCAATTCGATCGCTGGGCTGGGGGCAGTCCAGAGCCGCTCTTCGTATAGAAGCTCACCACTAAGACCAAACCAGCGATGACTGGCACTCACCACCTCCTGGCCCACTAGCTCTACCCAGCTGAAGTGGCGCAGGGATTTACCAGCACCATCAGTGCTATGGCGAGGAACGCAAGCGGTGTTGAGGTAAGAGGTGCCGGCCCTGTCGCGGCAAAAGCTTTGGCGATCCCCCTGACCGCGTCTTAGGGCATGGTGCATGTGCCCAAACACCACCAGGGGCACCGGGCGAATGAGGCGGATTTGGCGAATAGCAAGGGCAAGATCAAGGTCACCCCAATCGCAGGCAGGTGGCTTCCAGTCGCGGCCGCATGGGGAGGCGGCATCGCTGCCGAGTCCAGAGGGTCCGCTGTGGCTAAGCAACACCAAAGGCCAGTCGGGGGGTGCGGAGGCGGCAGCGGCCGTGATTCGATCTGCCGAATCCTGCAAACTCACTGGGCCGAAGGCAGCCAGCGCTGCCCGGGAGAGTCTGTAACCACCGCCTGCGGTAGCTGGCCGCCCACCCACCACCGCCAGATCAGGCGGGCTAAGGGGCCGCATTTTCCAGCCACAGTGAACCTCCCCAAGTAGATCAATCTGGTGCTGCAGCGTGCGCCCAGAAGCGTCCTTGCCGGTGTCATGGTTGCCGAGTATGCAAGCCACCGGCATGGGCAGTTGGCGTAGCAAGGCAGGTATCCGCTGCTGACCATCGCTGAGGTCGCCCACCACGAGCAGCGCATCGGGGGCCAGGCAGTCCAGCAGCTCATGGTCGCTGTGGTCCCAGGCACCATGCAGATCTCCAGCGATAGCAATGCGGAGCTTTTTACCCCCGCCTGATCCCGCCATCACTGCTGCCTAGGCTCGTGCCATCCTGCATCAGCTGAGGCCTTCGGTTGGTTTTCACCGCCACCCAGAACTACGCACCGCACGAGCTGCCCGCCGCGATCAGCGCCCTGAAGCAGAAGCGCAGGGCTGTGATTCTGGCCCACTACTACCAAGACGAAGCCATTCAGGACATTGCCGATTTCATCGGCGACTCTCTAGAGCTCTCGCGCAAAGCAGCCGCCACAGACGCTGAGGTGATCGTGTTCTGCGGCGTTCACTTCATGGCGGAGACCGCCAAGATCCTCAGCCCAAGTAAAACCGTCCTGCTGCCAGATCTGGAGGCCGGCTGCTCCCTGGCGGATGCCTGCCCGGCCGATGCGTTTGCCGCCTTCCGCGCCGAGCATCCCGACCACATCGCCGTGAGCTACATCAATTGCTCGGCAGCAGTGAAAGCCCTCAGCGACCTGATCTGCACCAGTAGCAACGCTGTGGATCTGGTGAACCAGCTGCCAGCTGACAGGCCGATCCTTTTTGCGCCTGACCAAAACCTTGGCCGCTGGGTGCAGCGCCAGAGTGGTCGCCAGCTCACCCTCTGGCCAGGCAGCTGCATCGTGCATGAAACCTTCAGCGAGCAGGCCCTGCTGCAGCTGAAGCTTGAACATCCAGCGGCTGAGGTGCTGGCCCATCCCGAGTGCCAGCAACACCTCCTGGACTTGGCCGACTTCATCGGCTCAACAAGCGCCCTTTTACGTCAAGCAGCGCAGAGCTCCGCCGCCAGTTTCATCGTGCTCACCGAGCCGGGGATCTTGCACCAGATGCGGCTCAAGCTGCCACAAAAGGCATTTTTTGAGGTGCCAGGCGCCGATGGCTGCAGCTGCAACTCCTGCCCTTACATGCGGCTCAACACGCTGGAAAAAGTGTGGCAATGCCTTGATTCAATGCAACCAGAAATCGTGATGGATGAGGCCCTGCGGCTCAAGGCCCTGGCACCGATCGAAAAGATGCTGGCGATGAGCCGTTAAAAAACACTGCACACTGCTTATCAATTTCAGTGTTTCCCAACCCAGCCAAAGCGTGAGATTGCAGCCATGCCCATTCCTGCCGGCTGCCTGCTGGAGCGCACCCCCCAGGGGCTCTATTGCCGAGCTGCGGCGGCCTGGATCGATCCTGTAGTGCCAGTGCCCCGGGCCCTGATCACCCATGCCCACGCCGATCACGCCCGACCAGGCTGCGGCGAATACTGGGCGGTGGGTGCCAGCGAAGCGATCCTGCGGCAGCGTCTGGGTGCCACGATCAACCTGATCCCAGTCGACTACGGCGCTCTGCATCGCATCGGCCAGGCGCGGGTGTCATTTCACAGTGCGGGGCATGTGCTGGGCAGCGCCCAGATCAGGCTGGAGGCTGGCGGCGAGAGCTGGCTGGTTAGCGGCGACTACAAGCGCTGCGCCGACCCCAGCTGTGCACCCTTCGAGTCGGTGCAGGCAGACGTATTTATTACGGAGGCCACCTTCGGCCTGCCGATTTACCGCTGGCAGAGCGGCAGCAAAGTAGCCGGCGAGATCCTGAGCTGGTGGCAGGCGGCACCAGAGCGCCCCTCAATGCTGTTTGCCTATGCCTTTGGAAAAGCACAGCGGCTTCTGGCAGAACTGGCCGCCATCGGCGTTGAAGAAGAAATTCTTCTACATGGAGCCGTGGAGGCGCTGATGCCGGCCTACCGGGAGGCGGGGGTACGGCTGCCGCCAACCCTGCCGATGAGTGCCCTCGGCAAAGGGGAATCGCTGGCGGGCCGCCTGGTGATCGCGCCGCCTTCAGCCCACCGCTCGATGTGGATGAAGCGCTTTAAGCTTCCACAGACTGCCTTTATGAGCGGCTGGATGGCTGTGCGCGGCGCACGCCGCCGCCGCGGCTATGAGCGGGGCTTTGTGATGAGCGACCACGCCGACTGGCCCGGCTTGATCCACAGCGTGCAGCAGAGCGGCGCCCGCCAGGTTTACGTGACCCACGGCAATAGCGATGGCCTGGCCCGCTACCTGCGCGAGGTGGAAGGAATAAGTGCCGAACCACTGGAGGGGTCAGGGGGGCCATGATCAGCAGCCAGAGCCCAATCCCCATCAGTGTTGCTGACACCACAAAGGACAACCGCTCAGGGGCGAACTCTCAACCTCTGCAGCGGCCTTAGCTTCGTCTTGCTGGGGCTTTTGGCCCCGGCCCCCACCGCCCTAGCCCAGCCGGGCAGAACCATCCCCCTGCCTGAGAGCCAGGGCCAAACCCTGTTAATGCAGAGCGTCAACCGCGCCGACTACGGCCCCCTTGCCGAGCAGTTCCTCACCCAGGCCAACCTGGCCTACTGCGGCGTGGCAAGCATGGTGATGGTTCTCAACAGCCTGGAGGTGCCCGCCCCGGCGGCGGCGGGTTACGGCAGTTATCGCTTCTGGACCCAGGAAAATTTGTTCGAATCCGCCAACACCCGAGCAGTGCTCAGCCCCGAGCTTGTGGCACACCAAGGCATGACCCTCAAGCAATTGCGAGCACTGCTAGCCAGTCTTGGGCTTCAGGCTCAAGCCATCCACGGCGACCAGCTCAGCCAGGCCCAGCTCCGCCTGCTGTTGCGCAGCAACCTCAGTGATCCAAGGGATCGACTACTAATAAATTACGACCGCCAGGCCCTGGGGCAGGCAGGCGGCGGCCACATTTCACCGGTGGCCGCTTACCACGCACCAACTGATCGTGTGCTAATCCTCGATGTGGCGCGCTACCGCTATCCCTCGGTGTGGGTGCCCCTGAGCGATCTCTGGCAGGCCATTCGCAGCACCGACAGCAGCTCCAGCCGCAGCCGCGGGTTGGTGGTGGTTAGACGCATCTGAGAGCCATGCGCCGCTTTGCCGCCCTCTACGCAGCACTTGACGGCAGCAGCGGCACCAACGCCAGGGTGGATGCTCTCGTCGCCTACTTCAGTGACGTCGAGGCCGCCGATGGCGCCTGGGCCCTGCACGTGCTGCTGGGCAAGCAGGGCAAACGGCTGATCACCGGGCGGCGGCTGCGCCAGATCTGCCTGGAGGAGTCCCAACTTCCCGAGTGGTTGTTCGACGATTGCTACGCCCAGGTGGGTGATTCCGCCGAAACGATCACCCTGCTCTGGTCCCAGACGGGAGCTGGGACGAGCGAACCCCTGCACAATTGGATGGAGCAACTGCTGCCAGCCGCCGCAGCTCTGGAGGGCAGCGAGCAGGCAGAAGCGGTGCGCCAGCTTTGGCGAAGCCTTTGCCCGGCAGAACTGCTAGTAGCAAACAAGTTGCTCACCGGTGGCCTCCGGGTGGGCGTAGCCCAGGGGTTGGTGGTGCGCGCCCTGGCAATCCTCAGTGGGGTAGAGGAAGCGCAGCTGCAACACCGACTAATGGGCGGCTTCAAGCCCAGTGCTGCCGCCCTCACCGCCCTACTGGCCTCAGCTGATTTAGCCGAAGCGGTGCCCAGCCGCCCCTACCCCTTTTTCCTAGCGTCGCCTTTGGAGCAGCAACCAGCCAGCCCCGCCAGCGAGTGGCTGGCGGAGTGGAAGTTTGACGGCATCCGCGGCCAGCTGATCCGCCGCGCCAACGAGGTTTATTTATGGAGCCGCGGCGAAGAATTAATAGGTACTGCCTTCCCTGAATTGCTCGCAGCGGCAGGGTGCCTGGCAGACGGAACGGTGCTCGACGGCGAGATCCTGGTGTGGCTTACCAACTCCAATCAGCCTGCTCCCTTCGCCCAGCTGCAGCGACGCCTAGGCCGCAAGGCACCTGGCCGCAAGCTGCTGGCCGAGTGTCCTGCAGCCTTTGTGGCCTACGACCTGCTCGAACTGGGGGGCGACGACCTGCGCCAGCGGCCCCTGAGCCAGCGCCGCTTTGCCCTGGAAGGCCTGCTCCATGACCTGCCTGAAACGACATCCACCCCGGCAGCCGGGCTCCTGCGCCTCTCCCCCCGCCTACCCCTAACGGCCTGGGAGCAACTGGAGCCGCTGCGCCAGCAGGCCGCTAGCGCCGCCGCCGAAGGGCTGATGCTCAAGGCCCTCGCTTCGCCCTACCTGTCCGGCCGCAAGCGGGGCCAGTGGTGGAAGCACAAGCGCGACCCATACACGCTCGATGCGGTGCTGCTCTACGCCCAGGCCGGCAGCGGCCGCCGCGCCAACCTATTCACCGATTACACCTTTGGGCTCTGGAGCGCCGAGGGGGAACTGGTGAGTTTCGCCAAGGCCTACTCCGGCCTAAATGATGGCGAGATCACGGCACTAGATCGCTGGATCCGCAGCCACACCACCGAGCGCTTCGGACCAGTGAGGGCCGTACAGCCCCTGCAGGTTTTTGAGCTGGCCTTTGAGGGCCTGCAGCGATCAAGCCGCCACAAAAGCGGCATCGCCGTTCGCTTCCCCCGCATCGCCCGCTGGCGCCAAGACAAACCCGCCATCGAAGCCGACAGCCTGGCCACAGCCCTGGCCCTACTCGCTAGCCAGCCATGAGCCACAAGCCCCTTAGCCCAAAAAAGTCCTGTGATCTCCTCGCCCCGATCGAAGCCTGGTTTGAGCTTCAGGGCTGGAAGCCCCTGCCCTTTCAGCGCCAGTGCTGGCAGGCCTACCTGGCCGGCGAGAGCGGTCTGATCCAGGTGCCCACAGGCTCTGGCAAAACCTATGCCGCCGTGATGGGTCCAATCGCGGAGCTCCTGGCCGAGCCCAGCCCCTGCCTGCGCCTGCTCTATCTCACCCCCCTACGAGCGCTGAGCCGCGATCTGGCTCTCGCGATCCAGCGGCCGATCGAGGCCATGGCCTGGCCGCTGCGGGTCGGCATTCGCAATGGCGACACCTCCAGCTATGAACGCGGCAAGCAGCTGCGCAGCCCGCCAGAAATCCTGATCACCACGCCGGAATCTCTCAGCTTGCTGCTGGCAAACCCCAAGGCACCTGCCCTGTTTTCCAGCCTGCAGGTGGTGGTGCTGGATGAATGGCACGAGCTAATGGGTAGCAAACGCGGCAGCCAAACGGAACTCTGCCTGAGCTGGCTACGCAGCCAACGCCCGGGCCTGCGCACCTGGGCGATCAGCGCCACGATCGGAAATCTCGACGAGGCGGCCCACACTGCCCTTGGCGACGGCAGCAAACCGCGCCTAATCACAACAGCGATTACCCGGGCCACAGAGATCCGTAGCCTGCTGCCCGAGTCGATCGATGGCTTTCCCTGGGCCGGCCACCTCGGTCTGCGCCGTTATGAGGATCTGGTGGCGGCCCTGGAGCCCGGAGTCTCCACCCTGCTATTCACCAACACCCGCAACCAGGCCGAACGTTGGCACCAGTGCCTCCGCTACGCCTGCCCTGAGATGGAACACGCGTTAGCTCTCCACCACAGCGCTATCGATCGGGCGGAGCGCGAGGCGATTGAAGCCGGAGTGAAAGCCGGTGCCCTGCGCTGGGTGGTGTGTACAAGCTCCCTCGATCTGGGCGTGGATTTCCAGCCAGTGGAGCGGGTGGTGCAGATCGGTTCAGCCAAAAATGTGGCTCGACTACTGCAACGAGCTGGCCGCAGCGCCCATCTCCCCGGTGGCACCTCCCAGGTGCTGTTCATGCCCACCCATGCCTTGGAATTACTAGAGCTGAGCGCCCTGCGGCGCGGCCTGGCCGCAGGCTTGGTGGAGGAAAGGCGCCAGCCGAATGCCCCGATCGACGTGCTACTCCAGCACCTCACCAGCCTGGCCTGCGGCCCGGGATTCGAACCGTCCCAGGCACTGGCGGAGGTGCGCACCGCCTGGAGCTACCGCAAGCTCAGCGATAGCGACTGGCAGTGGTGCTTGCGCTTCCTCGAGCACGGCGGCGACTGCCTTGGTGCCTATCCGCGCTACCGGAAGCTGGTTCGCGAAGGAAACAAATACGTAGTCGTAGAGAAGGTGATCGCCCGCCTGCACCGGTTCAACATCGGCACTATCACCTCCAATTGCTCGGTCACGGTGCGCTTCGTGCGCGGTGCCATGATCGGCCACGTGGAAGAGGCCTTCATCAGCCGGCTCAAGCCGGGGGATGTGTTCTTCTTTGCCGGACGCCAGCTGGAGTTTGTGCGGCTACGGGAGATGACGGCCCAGGTGAAGACCACCAGCAAAAAGAGTTCGGCGGTGCCCGCCTGGGCAGGCGGCCAGATGGCGCTCTCAGATCTCCTTAGCAGGCACCTGCGCCAGGAGGTGGCCCGCTGCGCCCGAGGCGAGCTCGACAGCCCCGAACTCCAGGCCCTCGAACCACTGCTAAGGCGCCAAGCCGACCTCTCTCGCCTGCCTGAGCAACACGAGTTTCTCGTAGAGCTCTGCCGCAGCCGAGAGGGCAGCCACCTGTTCGCCTTCCCCTTTGAAGGGCGCTTCGTGCACGAGGGGCTCGGCTTTCTATGGGCCTGGCGCCTAGCCCGCCTCCGCCCCAGCACAATCACCGTATCGGTGAATGACTACGGCTTTGAGCTACTGGCTCCCAAGGGTTACCCCTTCGAGGAGCTGCTGGAGTTGCTCGGTGACGACCTGCTCGACATCGAACATTTGGCCGCCGACCTGGAGCAGGCCGTGAACCTCTCGGAACTCTGCCGCCGCCGGTTCCGTGCCATTGCCCAGGTGAGTGGCCTGATCACCCAAGCGATGCCAGGCCAGGCGAAAACGGGTAGCCAGCTGCAGATCAGCGCCGCTTTGCTATTTGATGTTTTTCATAAACACGAACCTTGCCACCTGCTGCTGGAGCAGGCCCGTCGCGAGGTAATCGAAGAGCAGCTAGAGCTGCCGCGTCTACAGGCCGCCATCGAGCGTCTGGCAAGTAGCACCTGGCTGCTTCAGCGAACGCCCAGGCCAGGCCCCCTGGCATTTCCGCTATTAGTGGAGCGTCTCAACAACCGCATGAGCAATGAATCAGTGTTGGAACGGGTTCAGCGGCTAATCGCAGATGCCTCCCGGGCAGAAGTGGGGTCGAGAGACGCGATCAATTGACTTAAGCAAGCAGGTTGCACCGGTACCAGTCGCACCTCACAGTGAGCCAAGAGTGAGTCATAGCTACGATTTATTGCTCGAAACGACTTTGAGCGAGTGTCAGGAAGGGGGCGTTCACAATGGAGAGGCTCCCCAATCTGGCTTTCTTATGGCTGATCACGACGGTCGCAAGCTCAGTGTTCGGGAGATGATCAATGCTCATTTATTCCCTCTCCTTGCCGTAGTAGCCACAGTGAGCTCAGTGTCGATTGCACTGTCGCTTGGTCCTATTGCTGGCCAGTCCAACCGGTGGAACAAGTGCTACGACGCTGGTCTGGCATGGCTGGATCGCAGTAGTCCAAGCATCAAGGGCGGCGACCGCACAGCAATTGCGGCCAACTTCTGCAATGGCGGACTGCCAAATAAACCTGCGCGATAAGGCAAGTCACTACAACTAACCACTTAAAGTTGTGGGCACTGACTAGTAATAGCGAGGAATCAGTCCTCGCTCTCCTGGTTGAGGGGCGGCAACCGCCGCTCAACCTGCAGGAACACCAGCCAGGCAACACCGGCACTTATGCCACCTGTCCAGTCATTGCGAAGTAGCTCGATAATTGAAATCGTGCTTGCACCGATTCGTAAGCCCCTAAGTAGAAAACGACCTAGCTTTTCGGTGGGCATAGTCAGTTAGCTCAAATGTCATCGCCCAATATCTGGGGTTTGCGTTGGCGCCCTACTTTAGAGCTTACTTCACGACTTTTTGCCTGGCGCTGATGGACTTCGGGCAGTCTTAATTCATTGTATGCAGCTAAAGCTTGGTCTACGTCTCCCTTGTCACTAGTCAGGCAACGTTCCAGTTCCTGAGCGAGGACCACGCCATCTTCCCAACCTGTCGTCATGCCGCTCGCTTGGGATGAACTCATTGCGTGAGCCGCGTCACCAATTAATACTGCCCGACCTTTAACCAGCCATGGCAAAGGATCTATGTCAAAGGACCAGTTCGCTAAAACGCTTTCGGGTGAAGTGGAATTGATCAACTTAGCAATGTCATCAGGAATCTTTGCTAGAGCTTCGCCAGGAACTGGTTCGGTGAGAAGGCGTTTTTGTTCGGCTCGTGTAGCCGGTAACGGCTCTTCTTGAAAAAAGCCCCAGTGTGTTATTGGTTCACCGGATTCGTTCACGCCAATGTCAAAGGCATTTGCATAAACACCACGGCCACGGGCATAGACAAAGAATTCACCATCTCGGCAGAAGCTGTCATCGACAACTACACCTCGCCATACCCTGTCTCCCAGGTAATTGAGCTTGCGTTCAGGAGCTACCAGTGGCGCAACTCTGGAGAAAATGCCATCTGCTCCTACCAGTAGATCCCCATGCCAGGTTTCTCCATTAGCCAAAAGTGCTTCAATGCCGTCACCGCAATTTAGCCAGCTAATGAGATGGGATCCAACCATCAGGCATTCCGGATCTAGACGCGAAATTAGAGCATCCATGATTGCCTTGCGGTGGATTAATAGCGCCGGAAGTTCACCTGGAAGAACCTCAGCTGGACTAGAGTTGATAACCGCACCACGTAGATTACGGATCACATAGCGGCTTACTTCCTTGCCGGAATCAAGTAACTTGCTGAGTAAACCTTGATCGCCGCAAGCTGAGATCGCCTTTAGGCCTTGGGGGATAATTAGTAGACCACAGCCATCACAACGGAGTTTTGGTGCGCGCTCAAACAATCGAACTATATGGCCCTGTTTTTGTAGTAGCAGGGCCAGAAAAAGGCCTGAGCTACCAGCCCCAGCAATCCCGATCTCAAGAGGCTTGGGTGAGCGCATTAATAGGTTGGTTTATTTTTTGGCACAATGCCGGCAATAAAGAAGTTGCTCATAGGGGAATTCGTCTGATTGGACCTAGGCCACCCCTAAACAACGAAGTGATCGTGAAGACTGGCCACTAAAATTCACAAGTCACTCATATTTTGCTGCCGTCTAGGGCTGGAGGCAATGCGTGTAAAGGCTGATTGTGCTGAGCCTCTGGCCCAGTCATTCTGTGCTCATCAACCCAGGAGGCGCCCAACATGGACGACACGCCACCCCGCCAGGTTCAAGAAGCAAGCTGACTGCAGGCCCTGCTCCAACAGTTTTTACCTAAACGTGAGCGGGTCGTTCAGCCGGGCAAGAGAGCAGCATTCCCCACTGCAGCTCACCTTGTGCGCCTGACTGATCGACACTCCAACTGCACCGCCACAGGTGCCCTCAGGAGGACCATCCGCCCCACATCTGGAAAACATTGCCCCAGGCGCAAAAGAAAGCAGCTTCGATCGGTCGAATTAAGAATTTTTTTTAATCGGCGCCCCTGAGGTCTTACTCAGGGGTTTTGTTTTACGGGTGCTGATTGCGGTCAATAGAAGCAATAGGTATTTCGGCAAGGTGGCTTACAACGCAAAAGGTGAGCTACTGGCAGACCTAGCCTGAACGACTGCACCACGCGCAGTTCACTTGAACAAAATCATCGGACCACTACGTAGGGCCTTGATCTATGGCGCAGTCAGCTACGGCGGGCTTGTCTTGATCAACAACGCAGAGCTTGACCTCCCGAACATGTGGATCGCCTATCTGCCGATGTTCGTCGGGGTCTATGTGCTGACCCAGTGGTTGGACCGCAAAATCGGCAACTAAATGTCCGAGGTTTTCCGCTTTGCACCTCAAGCACTGGCCGATTCGCTGAACTATTGGCGGCCATGTAGAGCTGGTGGATGTGTTGTCGCTGCTGGGGAACTAAATCCAGGCCACTAAAGCAGCGCAATAAGCACAATGCTGAGCTTGTTTCGCTGCTACCCCAGCCACGGGCTCCAGCTGCAGGGCTCGGCTGTAGCAGAACCACGACACCCCTGTCGCCAGTGCGGAGATGGCCACGTACCAGTAGCAACAGAGCCAGCGCAATCGCCACTGACATGGAGCGGAACACGGTGGCCATTCCCGCATCCACCCCCTGCACGCCCACCTTGATCAGCAGAGCGCTAACGGCTGCAGAGAGGGCGGCCGCTAAGGCCCACAGTTGCCGGTTCTGCACGAGGCGTCTTGCATTGGAAGGGCTCAGGAGTTCTCTAGGCGCTTCACGATGAAGGCCATCAAACCAAGCGAACCAGCCAAAGCAACCAACAAGGCGATCGTCATTTACAGCCAAAGGTGGGTGGGCCTTAATTGTCGCCTCTGCAACCCCTGAACATGCCGGTAGGAAGGCGCTGGCATGCAATGGCCCGATCTCGCCCCCTCCATAGGCTGGGCCCTGCTCTTCCCTGTCAAGCTCCCTTCGCCATGGTCCTCACCCTCTACGGCGGCGCCCGCACCCGCGCCTCGATACCCCGCTGGTATCTAGAGGAGAAGGGCATCGCCTACAACTGGCGACAACTGGATATGGAGACAGGCGAACACAAAAAGGAGAGCTTTTGTGCCATCAACCCCTTTTCTAAACTGCCGGCCTTAGAGGACGAAAGTTTCATAGATCCAGCTGGTGGGCCGCTGCGGCTGTTTGAGAGCGGGGCGATTTTGCTGCATCTGGCTGAGCACCACGGCGGTGAACTAAGCGGGCCGCCCGAGCTGGCGGCGGTGCGCCGCGCAAAGCTGACCCAGTGGCTGCTGTTCGCCAACGCCACCCTGGCGGTGGCCCTGTTCGTGCCCAGCAACCGGGAGCGTGAATTGCCACGTCTAATGGACGTGCTCGATTGCCTGCTGGCAGGCGGCCAGCCCCTAGTGGGCGAGCAGTGGGGCGCGGCCGACTGCGCCGTGCAGGCTTACCTGGCCTATTTACCCATCTTCTTTCCCCAGATCGATCTAGAGCCCTGGCCGGGGGTGCGGGCGGTAATCGCCAGCGCACAGGCCAACCCCGCCTACCAGCGGGCAACTGGCAGCCGTTGAAAGCCCCACCTAGAAGCCCAACGCCATTCACCTGGGGCGGCGAGACCCTGGAGTTGCGGGCAGAGCGTGCGGTATGGGACCCGCTGCGGCGGGCTCTATTTGTGGCGGATTTACATCTGGGTAAGGCGGAAACCTTTCAGGCCCATGGCATTCCCCTACCCAGTGATGGCGACGCCGAGACCCTCAATAAAATGTTGGAATTGGCCCATCAGTTGGAGCCCCAACAGGTGGTGGTGCTGGGAGATCTGATCCACAGCCGCCTTGGGCTCACCAGTGAGCTCCGGGCCAAGCTGGCTGCCCTTCCGGAGCTGCTGGGTTGCCAACTGCGCCTAATCGGCGGCAACCACGAGCAGGGCAGTTGGATCGAGGGGTTGCCACAGGAGCATTCTCAAGCCCTAGGGCCCTGGTGGCTGAGCCACATTCCAGAGCCGCGGGAGGGCATGCTCAACATCTGCGGTCACCTACATCCAGTGGCGGTGGTGGGACGGGCAGCCGATCGGCTGCGGCTGCCATGCTTCAGCTACTGCGAAACCAGTGAGCGGTTAGCCCTGCCCGCCTTCGGATGCTTGACGGGAGGATATCCCTGCTCCCAACGTGAACAAATCTGGCTGGTGGCGGACAACGCTGTCTTGAATTGGACGCAACCACCCCCAAGCAGTCCCAGAACCGCCTGAAGGTCAGCCCGCACCGCCCCCTGTGGCAAAGCAAGCGCGCCCTCAGCGTGGCCTTACCGATGGGTCTCATCACGTTTTTGGTGGCGATCGCGCCACCGGTGCCTGGGCCGGGCCCCAGGGCCGGCGCGCCCTTGCTCACCAGAGCCGATGGCAAACCCTTTCGCTATTTGCCCGACGACAACTTCTATGCCCTGGATTTTGATTCTCGGGCGGTGCAGATCGAGCTATTCGAGGGCTGGGATCGTGAGCAGGAGGCATTCGCCGACCGCCAGGCCCTGGCCTTTTTCTCAGGGCCGATGTATGAGCGCCACGTCGATGCGGGCGGTCGGGAGATCACAGTCCCCTTGGGTGATATCAAGACAGGCGACAGAATCTGGCGTGGACGCAACCGAACCGCCGCCCGACAGCGGGCTTTTGTGGGAGTCCGCCGAGACGGCGTTGTCGACTTCGGCTTTGGCGAACTGACGACCGAGCGGGCCCGGCGCTACGACAGCTTTATCGGCGGACTCCACAGCGTCTACAACGACCTGGAGCAGCCTCCGGCAGCCTATCGGGGGGCGTACAGCATCTCTATGGGCCAGCAGATCCGCTATTACCTGCCACGGATCAGAATGGTGATAGGCCTGCGCCCCGATGGCCGGATGGAGGTGCTGATGAGCCGCGATGGCCTCACCCTCGAGCAAACCCGCTCCCTGGCTCGCCAGCGCGGGTTGCGGGCTGCCTACCTGCCCGACCATGCCTCCAAGAGCCGCTTCATTATTCCAAGCGAGAAGGGCTTCAGTGCCGCCGATGCCAACTGGATCAGCGGTGGGGCCACGAGCTTCGTGCACGTGCCTTATCTGCTGCGCCTGAGCACGCGACCCGCCCCCCTTCAGGGATCGCTGCTGGCGGTCATGGCGGCACGAACAGCTGCCGAAGCCTGTGGCAATCCATTCCAGTGCGGCCAGACCCTCGTGGGCCAACTAATGGACCGGGCCCTCGCGGGCTTCAACCGGCTGATGGAGCAAGGAGTTGAACCCATCGCCCGCTTGATCTGGGCACCGCGGGGTCCAAATGATCCCCTGAGGGCAAGCGCCAAAGCCCCCATGCGGGAGCCAGCGATCACCGCCGACCCCCTGAGCCTGCGCCTACGTCAGACATCGCAGGCGGAGGTTCCAGACCAATCCGAAGTTTTACTTGAAACCCTTGGCCTCCCCGCTGACCTGCCCCTGCCCCTGTTCCTGCCTGAGGGTGAAGAGCTTCCGAAACAAGACCCGTCATTTGAAGAATCGCGATCAGTCGCCCTCCCTAGCGAAGCGAAAGAAGTCGAGCCAAAGGCCGCTGAAGCGAGCTTTGAGGCAATCGATTCGGCAACTGGCGGAGTTGGCAGTACGACGGTGAGATCGCCCCTGCCGGGGGCCCCGCCGCCGTTACCCCTTCCCTGATATACCGGGCTAGGGAATCAGCCCGCTGCCGCCAGTGCACGCACCACATCTCCGCGGGTCAAGACGCCCACCGGATTGCCAGCCTGATCGAGCACAAACAACCGCTGAGTACTGCGCTCATGCAGCAACCCAGCTGCTGCCGGCAAGGGCAGCTCGGCGCTGCAGCTGTGGGGGTGCCGGCCCATCACCTCACCAACGGTGCTGCCGAGCACCTGATGCACCTCCTTATCCCAGTTGAGTGGATTGCGCAGGTAGATCACCGCATCGAGCAACATCACGTATGGGCCAGGCTGGAAACCGCTTTCGCGCACCATCAGGTCCTGCTCGCTGAGCTCGCCCACCAGAGCGCCACTGCCATCCACAACCGGCAAAGCACTGATGTGGTGCTCACTCATCAACTTCACGGCCTCCTGCAGGGGGCTTTCCGCCGTCACGCTCAGCACCGGTGCAGACATCACGGCGGAAACCAGCTGTTGCATCACGGGCCAAACAAGAAGACTGGAGCCATTCTGGGGCCGAGCAAGGCAGGCACCATGGCGACGCAACGGATACGCCAACTGGCCGACGGTCTCACCATTGGCAGGGCCGTGCTGGGACTGCCAATGATTTGGGCACTCTCAAGCGGTCAATTAGCCCTGGCCTGGTGGCTGCTGCTCCTTGGCGGCCTGAGCGACTGGGCCGATGGCGCCCTGGCCCGCAGGGCTGGAGGCGGCTCGGTGTGGGGCGCCCGCCTCGATCCGCTCACCGACAAAATTTTGGTTAGTGCGCCGCTGCTGTGGCTAGGAGCGGAAGGGATCCTGCCAATCTGGGCGATCTGGCTGCTGCTGGCAAGGGAGCTACTTATTTCTAGCTGGCGCGCGACTGAGGCCAGCGGCGGCCCGGCCTCCTTGGGTGGCAAGCTCAAAACGATCCTGCAATTCACCAGCCTGCTTCTGCTGCTCTGGCCCAATAGCTGGGGTTTCGGACTCGCGGCGATATTTCAAAGAGCAGGCTTCTGGCTGTTCTGGCCATCGTTGCTACTAGCGCTGAGCTCAGCCTGGGGCTACCTACGCAAGGCCTAAAGCAGTGAGCTCCTCGCTGCGCTGCCAGAGCCGCTGGCGCTGCTCGCCATCGAGGGCCGCGGGAGCGATTCGTACCTCGGTGGGCCAACCACGCATGCCTCCAAATTGATTTGGTCCGTAGTGACCCCCTGGGGTTGCTTCTGGTGCGGTGGCGGCAAAAAGCTGGGGCAAAGCCCCCATGGCCGCGCTTTGCAATAGCCGGCCCATCAATCTGTAGGCCAGGGGTTCAACCCACGAGCCATTGGCAGCCACCGAGGCCTGCTGAAGATTGGTGCGCGCAAAGCCAGGATGAGCCGCCAGAGACAACACGGCCTGGCCCTGATCTTTCAGCCGCTGTTGCAGCTCTAAAGCAAACATCACATTGGCGAGCTTGCTCTGGCCGTAGGCGGCCCAACGGTCATAACGGCGCTCGCCCTGAAGATCGTTGAAAGCAATCCGGCCGAAATATTGGGCCCCTGAGGTCACGCTCACCACCCGCGCATCCGGGCGACCAAATAGTAGAGGCAGCAGGGCCAGGGTGAGGGCAAAATGGCCTAGGTGATTCACTCCCAGCTGCATCTCGAAACCATCGGGGGTGAGCTGCCGCGGCAGGGCCATCAGGCCGGCGTTATTGATCAGCAGATCCAGCCGGCCGTAGCGATCGGCCACTTCGGCAGCGGCACGGCGCACGCAAGCCAAGCTGGCTAGATCAAGTTCCAGCAGCTCAACAGCACCACCCCCGATAGCGGCTGTTGGCTGTAATTCACGCTTGGCCTGCTCCGCCCTGGCCAGGCTGCGGCAGCCGAGCACCACGGTGGCGCCCTTAGCAACTAGCGCCCGAGCCGTTTCCAGGCCCAGGCCGCTATTGGCTCCGGTGATCAGGGCCAAACGTCCCACCTGATTGGGAATGGAGTCGGTAATCCAATTCATTGCAGAACCCTATGGAACTAGGCCTCACACCCGCGGCAAAAACGCTCAGCCGATCAAGGCCTCGTCCACCGAGAAATCGGGGCTGGTGGGCATCCGCAGTGCGTAGTCATTGTTGTAGCTATCGGCGAAGGTGGCCTCTAGGTCAAAGGCCGGCTGCCAGGCCAGTTCGCGCCGCACTCGAGTGGTGTCGGTGAGGAAGTGGGCCAGGCGTAACGGGAAGGCCTTGCGGGCTTTTTTATCGAGAGCAGTTGGATCAAAGCTGCGGATCTCCACAGAATTTGGCTCCTTGCCGGCCGCCCGGGCCGCTGCCTGCACCAAGCCGAGGAAGGTGACTCCCTGGCTGCCGGTGCAGTTGTAAATGCGGTTGGCCGCAGCATCCACCTCGATGCAGCGAGCCATGGCGGCGGCTAGATCTGCCACATGGCCCAGCTGGGTGATCGTGCTGCCATCACCTGGCAGAGGCACGGGCCGGCCATGCACGATGCGATCAAAGAACCAGCTCTCCACGGGGTTGTAGTTGCCCGGCCCCACGATGTACGTGGGACGGAAACTGGTGAAGGCGATGCCCTCGCTGCGCAGCCAAGCTTCGGTTTCGGCCTTACCAGCGTGGCGGCTGGCCGGATCAACGGGGCTGTCCTCATCTAGGGGCCAAAGCTCGCTATCGGCGTAAACACCGGCCGAGCTCACATAAACAAAGCGATGGGCCGGAGGCCCGGTGCGCTCGATCACGGCACGGGAATCCTCAAGGCTGCGGCCCGAGCTATCAACGACTACATCAAAACTGCGACCAACCAGCGGCTCCAGACCCCCAGCAGTGCTGCGGTCGCCAATCAGGTGCTCCACCCCTGCCGACGCTGGCTTGTTGCCACGGGTAAACAAAGTCAGGAAATGGCCTGCAGCCTTCAGCTGCTCCACCAGCGGTTTACCCACAAAGCGGGTGCCGCCCATCACCAAGATGTTCATGCTTCTGCCCAGGGGTCGCGAAACTGGGCGCCATTTAAACCCCCTGCCAAAAGGGGCCGGTTACTCCACCACCTTGATCCCCATGTCGATTCGCTCAAGCGGTGGCGCCGCCAGAATTTTGATCTGAATGTTTCAGTAATGCCTCTTGCCACGGCCTACACCGCCCAGCCAGCCGCACTGGCCAGCAGCCGCGGCTACCGCCACTTCTCCCTGCTGGGTGAGCGGGGCCAGGGCTCTGAACGGGCCGTGGAACTCCAGGCGGTGCTGGAGAGGGACTTTCGGCTGGTGGTGCCGCTAATTGAACTGCGCAACCGGCAGCTCTGGCAGCCTGGTTGGCAGCAATTGCGTCCGGCAGCCATGCAGATAATTCCTGCCATCGACCTGCTCGATGGTCAATGCGTGCGGTTGCACCAGGGCGACTATGACCAGGTAACTCGCTTCTCTGATGACCCGGTGGCCCAGGCCCTCAGCTGGCAGCAGCAGGGCGCTAGAAGGCTGCACCTGGTCGATCTAGATGGCGCCCGCAGCGGTCAAGCGGTCAACGATGCGGCCGTCAAGGCGATCACCACTGCTCTCAGCATCCCCGTGCAGCTGGGGGGTGGTGTGCG
>JAQCGH010000029.1 GCA_027620015.1 Cyanobacteriota bacterium | reverse complement strand
GTGGGGAAAGATCAGGTCGGCGCCACCGAGGTGGATGTCGATCGTGTCGCCCAGCTCCTCGCGCACCATCGCTGAGCACTCGATATGCCAGCCGGGCCGGCCTGGACCCCAGGGCGACTCCCAGCTCGGTTCGCCCGGTTTACTGCCCTTCCAGAGGGCGAAGTCGAAGGGGTGCTGCTTGCGGGCCTCCTCTGCAGTCGCCACCCGGCCGGCGGCGTTGTCCTGCTGCTCAGCGAGGTCGCGGCCTGAGAGCTTGCCATAGCCGGCATGTTTCATCACAGCGAAATACACATCACCATCGGCGCTGTAGGCCGCGCCTTTTGCCTCTAGCTCGGTGATCAGTCTGCGGATCGCATCAAGGCTGCGGGTGGCGCGCGGCATGCGATCGGGCGGCAAAATATTTAGCCGGGCCATGTCGGTCACGAAGGCCTCGATGTTCCGCTCGCTCACTGCCTCCATCGAGCTGCCCTCTTCGGCGGCGCGACCCAGGATCTTGTCGTCGATGTCGGTGTAGTTCTGCACGAAGGTCACCCGGTAGCCGCTCCAGCGCAGGTAGCGGCGCAGTACATCCCAGGCGATGTAGCTGCGGGCGTGGCCCAGATGGCAAAGGTCGTAGACCGTTACGCCACAGCAGTAGATGCTCACCTGGCCAGGCTTGATCGGCTGGAACGTCTCCAGGCGGCGGCTGAGGGTGTTGGTGAGCTGCAGGGTCATTGAGCTTTTGGTTACTTGGCTTCCATCCAGTTGGGGCCGACGCCCGTCTCCACCTTTAGGGGCACGGTGAGGGCCACGGCCCGTTCCATGGTTCCACGAGTCAAGGCGAGCACCGCTTCGAGGGCTTCGGGAGCTGCTTCCAGCACCAGTTCGTCGTGTACCTGCAGCAAAAGCCTTGCCGGTATGGGGGCCGCCTCTAGCTCCCGGTTCAGCTGCACCATTGCCAGCTTGATGATGTCAGCGCTGGAGCCCTGGATCGGTGCGTTGGCCGCGGCCCGTAGCTGCTGGGCTTCCATGCCGCCGCGGCGGGCAACCTCAAGATCGATCTCCAGCGGATCCTTGCCCCGCAGCCGGCCCAGGCCATTGGGGTCGAAGTGGAAGGGCCGGCGCCGGCCCAGGATCGTTTCCACGTAGCCCCGGCTCAGGGCCAGCCGCTCCTGCAGCTCCAGGAAGGCGAACACCTTCGGGTAGCGCTGCTTGTATTTGGTGAGGAAGTCTTTGGCGTCGGCCTGGCTCACGCCCGTTTCCCGGGCGAAGCGCTGGGCGCCCATGCCGTAGATCACGCCGAAGTTGATCGTCTTGCCGAGGCGGCGTTCATCCGGTGTAACCGTGTCCTTGTCGAGCAGCAACCGGGCCGTGAGCGCATGGACGTCGTCGCCAGTGCGGTAGGCCTCTACAAGCACTTCTTCGCCGCTGAGGTGGGCCAAGATGCGCAACTCAATTTGGGAGTAGTCGGCGCTGATCAGGCTCCAGCCCTCCTGGGGCAGAAAGGCCTTGCGTATACGCCGTGAAAACTCGGTGCGGATCGGTATGTTTTGCAGGTTTGGATTGCTGCTGCTCAGGCGCCCGGTGGCGGTGACGGCCTGGTTGAAATCGGTGTGCACTCGGCCGGTTTCCGGCTCCATCAGGGCTGGTAGGGCATCTACGTAGGTGCTCTTGAGCTTGCTGAGGGTGCGGTGCTCCAGCACCAGGGCCACCACCGGGTGGGCATCTTCGAGCTTTTCGAGCACCACCGCATCGGTGCTCCAGCCGGTTTTGGTCTTGCGGGATTTCTTGCGATCGAGCCCAAGGGTGTCGAACAACAGTTCGCCCAGTTGTTTGGGGGAGGCGAGGTTGAAGTCGACCCCGGCGGCCGCCTTGGCTTCGCCCTCGAGGCGATCCAGGGTGATTTTGAGCTCGGCGCTGAGCTCGCCCAGGTAGGTGGTGTCGATGCGGATGCCGGTGGCCTCCATCAGGGCGAGCACCGGCTCCAAGGGGAGCTCCATTTGGTCGAGCAATTTGGGCAGGGCGACGCCCATGGCGGCGAGCTCCCGGCTCAGCTGCTGGGCCAGGCGCCAGGTGAGGTGTACGTCCATTCCGCAGTAGAGGGCGGCAGTGTCGATCGCTACGCCAGCAAAATTGGCTCCCTTTGGCACCAGCTCCCCATAGCTGGTGGGGTGGAAGCCAAAGTTGCGCTCAGCCATGGCATCGAGGCCATGTTTATCGCTTGCATCTCGCAGGTAATCGGCCAGCATCGTGTCCATCTCCACGCCCGCCAACGGCAGGCCGTGGCGCAGCAGGATCAGCCGGTCGTATTTGGCGTTTTGCAATGCCTTGGGGTGGGAGGCGCTGGCAAGCCAGGGGGCCAGGGCGGTGACCACTGCATCGAGGGGCAGCTGGGGCGGGGCATCCGGGCGCGCGCTGAGCAGGTCAGCCGCCGCGGGCGGGTGGTGACCGATTGGGATGTAGGCCAGCTCCGCCATACCGTCTCCCCAGGCGACTCCTACACCCACCAACTCGGCCCGGAAGGGATTGAGGCTGGTTGTTTCGGTGTCTAGGGCCACGGGGCGGCCTACTTCGGTGCAGCAGTTCAGATGCTGCACTAGGGCGGCCAGGGCCTCGGGGCTGGTGATCAGCTGGGGTTCAAGTGTTGGCAGTGCCTTGCTTTCTGGCTGATCCGGAGCTGTTGAACTCTCTATTTCACCAGCTGAAATCGCAAAAGTGGCTGCTGGGCTGGATATCTCCTGGGGCTGCGGCGGCACGGCCGAGAACAGCTGGGCGAAGTTGGGTACCTGTTTCACCAGGCTGTAAAGCTCCAGTTCCTGCAGGCTGCTGGCTAAGGCCTCGGCCTTCACGGACCCAAGCTCCAGCCTCGGCTCGCTCGGCAGGGGAACGTTGATCAAAATCTCGGCCAGCATTCGCGAGCGATAAGCGCTTTCACGATCGGCACGCAGCTTCTCGATCAGGGCACCTTTCAAGCTCCCTTGGGATGTTTTGGTCTTTGCTGAATCGGAATCAGGCAGTTTGTCGAGGGCGGCATAGATGCCATCCACGTGTTCAAATTCCTTCAGCAAATTGATGGCGGTTTTTGGGCCCACCCCCTTGACGCCCGGGATGTTGTCGGAACTGTCGCCGGTTAGCGCTTTGAGATCCACCACCTCTTCTGGCGTCACGCCGAGCTTGGCGATCACGCCGTCGCGGCGGATCTCCAGCGGCCCGCTGTTTTTGGCGTAGGGACCGCCGCCCATGTAAAGCACGGCGATATCGCGCTCGTCGTCGACCAGTTGGAATAGGTCGCGATCGCCAGAGAGGATCCGCACCCGCCAGCCTTCCCTCGCCGCCCGGTTGGCGAGGGTGCCGAGCACGTCGTCGGCTTCATAGCCAGGCGCCATCGCTAGGGGGATGTCGAGACTCTCGGCCAGGATCTGCTGCAGGTTGGCCAGGTCGGCAAAAAAGTGCTCTGGCGCCACATCCCGGTGGGCCTTATATGCTGCATCGGCGTCGTGGCGGAAGGTTGGCTCGGCCGTGTCGAAAGCCACCACCAGGCCATTGGGCTTGAGGCCCTTGCAATTGTCGAGCAGGGCCTTGAGGAAGCCGTAAGTAACGCTGGTGGGCACTCCCTCCTTTGTGCTTAAGCCGCCTTCCCCCCCCTTGGCGAATGCATAAAAGCTGCGGAAAGCCAGGGAGTGACCGTCGATCAGCAGCAGCAGGGGCTTGGTGCCAGGGGCCACGTTGCTGCCAGGGGTTATTGGTCGGTTCAGCCTGCCAGAGCTCAGGATTAAGGTCGGTTGTGGCGATCCGCATCAAGGCCTCCGCGGTGCCCAGGGAAGTGGCCTGGTGCGGCCTGGGGGCGATGGCCAGGAGGTCAACGTCGGAGCAGGCATTCAAGGTGCTGCGCGCCATCGAACCAAACAGCCACACCTCGCCGCCGGGGTGGTGGGCGGAAACATCTGCGGCACATGCGTGCGCGCTGTTAATCGGGCGCTTTAGAGCCTATTGGCATCAAACTAGGCATCGGTGCATGCTGTGTCGATGGTGCAGGTGGCCATTTTTAGCGGCACGGCCGCTTTCAGCCTCTGCGGGCAATATCGCTGGTGGCTTGAGCGGGTGTGGCAGCCGGCTGCCCCACGCTTGCTTTTTATCGGCCTCAATCCTTCGCGGGCCGATGGCCAACGCGACGATCCCACCCTGCGGCGGTTGTTGGGATTTAGCCGCCGTTGGGGCTTCGGCAGCCTTGAGGTGCTCAACCTGTTTGCTCGCATCAGCCCATCGCCGGCAGTGCTGCACCGCGCCGCTGATCCGGTGGGCACCGAGGCCGACGCCTGGATCCAGAAACGCCTAACAGCCAATCCACAGGCGCCGGTGTGGCTCGGCTGGGGCAACCAGGGTGCCTGGCAAAGCCGGGAACGGTCCGTACAGGCGTTTTTGCAGGGGCGTGGTCTCTTGACCCTGGGCTGCACCGCCTCCGGCCAGCCCCGCCATCCCCTTTATGTGGCCAGCGATGTTGCGCTTCAGCCACTCACCTGGCACAACCAACAGAACCTGGAGCATCCTGAAGGCACTTCCGTTTCGTGGCCTGGACCGCACCCATTTCCCGCCGTTCCCGCCGCTACGCCTTTCAGCTGCACATGAGCGGCGGCCAGAGAGAAACCGTCAATTTACCCACCCTGGAGTCGTTTCAGAAGTGGTATTTGCGGTGTGCCCACCCTCTTCCTTTGCCTAAATCGCGTTTGATGGATGACTCCTGAACGGCTGGGTCTGCTTTGGGGGGTCACGGTTTTTGCCGGGGCTACAGCTCAGGCCCTGGCCTGGCTCACTGGCCTACCTGGGGTGGTGCTGCTGCTCAGCGCCGGCCTAGTGATCGGCCGCTCTGGATTTGGCCTCGTAGAACCACTCGACCTGGGTGCGGGTCTTGGCACGGTGGTGGGCCTGCTGGTGAGCTTGGTGCTGTTTGATGGTGGCATCAACCTGCGCCTGCCCGGTAATGCCACCAAGCAAGCGGTGCTGCGCATCGTGCTGGTTCGCCTGGTGCTCGGTCTCGCCGCTGGCCTGCTGGCGGCCCACTGGTTAGCGGGGCTGAACTGGTCGCTGGCGGCGGTGTTCAGCGCCATAGTGCTGGCCACCGGTCCCACCGTGGTAAACCCGTTGGTGCGGCAGATCCGCCTGTCGCCGCCTCTCGGTGAGATATTGGAGGGTGAGGGCCTGATCCTTGAGCCGATCGGTGCCGTGCTGGCGCTACTCCTTTTGGAGCTGGCCCTTGGCGACCTTCATGGCTGGCAGGAGCTGGCCCTGGGACTGCTGCAACGGCTTGGCGGCGGAGTGGCCATCGGTGCCCTCTGCGGCTGGCTGCTGGCCGAAGCCCTGCGCCGTATCCCCGCCCAGGCGGCCGGAGCCCTGCGGCTCCAGCTCACCTTGGGCACCTTGTTTCTCATGTTTAGTTGCTGTGAGCTGCTGCTGCCCGAATCGGGGCTGCCAGCAGCTGTGGCGGCCGGAGTGGTGGTGGGTCGTCGACCAGATACCGATGCCGCCGAGCTTGATGAGTTGATTCGTCAGTTGGCCCAGCTGGCGATCACGATGCTTTTTCCCCTGCTGGCAGCTGATGTGAGCTGGGCCGAACTCAGCCCCTTGGGCTGGGGAGGGATGGCCTGCGTGTTGAGTTTGATGCTCCTGGCGCGCCCCGTGGCAATCGGCCTGGCCACTTGGGGCCTCGATTTCACCTTGCCTCAGCGGGCCCTGATCAGCTGGCTGGCGCCCCGCGGCATCGTTACCGCGGCAGTGGCAAGTCTTTTTGCGATTCGCCTTGAGCAGGCAGGAGTGGTGGGGGCCGGCCGTCTTCAGGGGTTGGTGTTTCTGACGATCCTGCTCACCGTGGGGCTGCAGGGCCTAAGCGCCCGACCTCTGGCCCGCTGGCTTGGCCTCTCAGAGGCAACGGGCGATGCGGGCGCGGTCGTCGCCGCTGCGGTGGAGCAGCAGCCAGGTGGCCAGTAGGTCTGGGCCCTGGAGGCTGCCGAGTAGCGCTGCTCGCAGGCTCTTCATGATCACGCCCTTCTTGACGCCGGCGGCAGTTGCGGCCTCGCCAAGCAGCGCCTGGGCTTGATTGGGCTCCAGGGCATCCGGCGGCAGCTGCTCCAGTAGGGCTGCCAGGGCTGGTAGAGCACCCTCGAGCTCGAGCTGGGCGCTGGCAGCTTCGTTCAGGGCCGGGGTTGCGAAGAACGGTCGGGCTTGGTCGACACCATCGGCCAACAGGGTTAGAGAGGGGCCGAGCAGCTCACATAGCTGAAGCTGCCAGGCGGGGTCTGCGCTGCTGCCGCTGGAATCAGTCGGCCAGCCCGCAGCGGCCCAGAGGGGCAGCAGCAGCTGCCGCAGGGCCTCAGGGTCCAGCTCGTGCAGTACCTGGCCGTTTAACCAGTTGAGCTTGTCCCAATCGAAGCGGGCGCCAGCGCGGTTAACCCGCTCGAAGGAAAACGCTGCCGCTGCCTCAGCCAGGTTGAAGCGTTCGCTCATCCCCTCCGGCGGCGACCAGCCCAGCAGGGTCATGTAGTTAGCCAGGGCTTCAGCGGTGTAGCCCATCTGCCGAAAGTCGCTCACGGAGGTGACGCCGTCGCGTTTGGAGAGCTTTTTGCCCTCCTGGTTAAGGATTAGGGGAGTGTGGGCAAACATCGGTGGCTCGGCGCCAAGGGCCTGATAGAGCAGCAGCTGTTTGGCTGTGTTGGCGATGTGGTCTTCGCCGCGGATCACATGGCTGATCGCCATTGCGGCGTCATCCACGACCACAACCAGGTTGTAGAGGGGGTCGCCGATCTGGTCTGCGGCGGCGCGGCGGGCGATCACCATGTCGCCACCTAGATCTGTTCCGGCCCAGCGCATTTCGCCCCGCACCATGTCGCTCCAGGTGATCGTGGCGTTGTCGTCGATGCGGAAGCGGATAGTGGCTTGGCGGCCCTCGGCGATGAAGGCCTGTTGCTGTTCGGCGGTTAAGTCGCGGTGACGATTGTCGTAGCGGGGGGCCTGCTTACTGGCCGCTTGCTGCTCCCGCATGGCGGTGAGTTCGGCCTCGCTGGCGTAGCAGCGGTAGGCGTAGCCGGATGCAAGTAGTTGCTCGATGGCGGCCCGGTGCTCGCTAATGCGAGCGCTCTGAATCACTGGTACTCCGTCCCATTGCAGCCCCAGCCACTGCAGCCCTTCGAGGATGTTGTCGGTGTATTCGGGCTTACTGCGCTCTTTGTCGGTGTCTTCAATGCGAACTAGAAACTGACCGCCCAAGCGGCGGGCGTAAAGCCAGTTAAACACTGCTGTGCGGGCCGTGCCTATGTGCAGAGTGCCCGTCGGACTCGGGGCCAGACGAACCCGAACCTGGCGATCTGATGAGGACATTGCTGACGAAGGTTGCCCCGCTATGGAGTGCGCAGCATCCAACGGACAACTCCTAGTTGATATGGAACGGGACTGACGGGATTCGAACCCGCAACTTCCGCCGTGACAGGGCGGTGCTCTAACCGGTTGAACTACAGTCCCAGACAGCTTTTTGAGCTAACTGTGTCGCCGAGGAGACTTTGAAAGTATCCGTGATTGCCGGTCCGCTCGTCAACCAATTGGTTTAGGGCAGACCAGCACTACAGAGCGGTGAATTTCACCGGATGAACTCAGGGCTTAAACCCTGCTGGCTCAATCAAACGAACTTGATTGCCTCGCGCTGTGAATTCACGGCCTTGGTCGCTCTGCACAACAACCCTGCCCCCGGATTTCACCCGGATTACCCGAGCTCGAACCCAGCCCAAAGCGGCTGATTCGAGAACCTTGACCACATCTCCGGGTTGTAAATCCAACTCCATGATCAAACCAGCAAACTACAAATTGGGGCATCGAACGCGCCGTGGAGGACTTGAACCCCCGACATCAGGTTTTGGAGACCTGCGTTCTACCAACTGAACTAACGGCGCAGGGCCGATGCCCCGTAAACAGGAGGCAGCTTTTAATTAGCCAACTGTTTGAAGGGATCTCGAAACGACCGTTGAAATTGCGTTGGCAACCTCAGCGATCGAAGCGTTGTTTGACGCGTGTGGCTTTACCCACCCGGTCGCGCAAGTAAAAGAGCTTCGCCCGACGCACCTTACCGCGGCGCTCCACTTTCACGGAGGCAACTTGAGGACTGTGAAGCATGAAGACTCTCTCCACACCAATGCCCTGGAAAATTCTGCGGACAGTGATGGTTTCATTCATGCCGCCATGGCGCTTGGCGATCACCACGCCCTCGTAGGGCTGCACACGCTCTTTATTGCCCTCACGGATGCGCACACCAACCTTGACGGTGTCGCCAACGTAAATGTCGGGTAGCTCGTCTTTGAGTTGCTCGGCTTCAAAAGCTCGAATCAGCTCTTGGGCGCTCAATTTGCCGGTTTTGGCCTTCGCGGCGGCGGGCTTTTCTTGCACCGCGGTTGCCGCAGGAGCTGCAGTGCTCTCCGTGGTCTCTACCACTTGATCAACCGCTTGATTTTCTGTCGACTCCGTTGCCATCTCAGCTCCGCTACGCCTGGCCAAAGTTCGAGTGTACCGGCTGATGGTGCCTCAATTGTCATTTCGCCTATGCCACAGCTGTCGAGTCCAATTGGTAGCTTTCATTTGCGCCACATATCGCTGCCGGCGGGTCATTGCATGAACTTGTTTGCCGACCTACTTGCCAGCACCAAGAGCGTGGCGGTTGCCTCCCCAACCTTGGAAACCGGTCCACGTATTCAGAAAGGACGTCGCGGCGTTGAGATCAAGTCGGCCCGCGAGATCGAAACCATGCGTAAGGCCAGCCGCATTGTGGCCACGGTGCTGCGCGAAATTCTGGAGCTGGCCGCTCCCGGCATGAGCACTAGCGATCTCGACCGCCATGCCGAGAGGCGAATCCGGGAAATGGGTGCTACTCCCAGCTTCAAGGGGTATCACGGTTTCCCGGCCAGTATCTGTGCCTCGATCAACAATGAAGTTGTGCATGGCATCCCGAACAGCAAACGGGTTATTCAGGCCGGCGACTTGGTCAAAATCGATACTGGTGCATATTTCGACGGCTATCACGGCGATAGCTGCGTCAGTCTCTGCGTAGGTGAAGGCGCCACCGATGAGGCCCAGACTCTCTGCCGGGTGGCCAAGGAATCGCTAATGCAAGGGCTGCGCCAGATAAAGGCGGGGAATACCCTGCTGGACATCGCAGGTGCGGTTCAAGACCACGTTGAGGCTCACGGTTTTGCCGTGGTGGAGGACTACACGGGCCACGGCGTCGGTCGTAATCTGCACGAAGAGCCCTCAGTGTTCAATTTCCGCACTCGAGATCTGCCCAACATGAAGCTGCGCTCGGGCATGACCCTGGCGGTGGAGCCAATCCTCAACGCTGGTAGTAAGGACTGTCGCACCCTCAAGGATCGCTGGACGGTTGTGACAGTTGATGGCAGTTGGTCAGCCCAGTGGGAACACACCATCGCTGTAACAAGCGATGGTTGCGAAATCCTTACCGACCGCGACTTTTAGAGCTGGCCGGGGCTGGGCCGCGTCATCAGCTTGAAGTACCCCCAACGCGCCAGGGTGTTTAGTGGCATCAATACATAAGTGAGGGGGTTTGGGGTCACGATGATCAGGCCAATCCCTAGACGTGCCTGGGCAATCACCTGATTAGCCACGAATTTCGGCCCCATCACCCCGATTGGATTGAGCCTGGAGCGAAATGGCCCCAATACCAGTCTGCGGATGCGCAGCGGCCCCCTCGCACCAGCTAGATCAAGGGAACGCAGGCTCACCAAACTGCCTAGGAGGCGTTTGCTCAATTCATAGAGGGGGCTGAGGGCTGGCTGGATCTCCGCCTCTGAGGTGTTGATCCACACCTCCGGCTTAGGTCGCTGTGGGCGGGGGTTTTGTTGCACCACCTCGGCAAATAACTCCAGTAGCCGCCAGCTGCTTAGGGCATTCACCTCCAGGGCAAGCGACATGGCTGATGCGCTGCGGAGCTGTTGCTGGTTGATGCCGTGGTTCAGCACCAGGATGTCTACCCGCTCCAGCAGCTGACGCAGCTCCTGCTCCTGGCCGCATTGCCAGCAGACCTGCTCTAAGGGAATCGCTGTGCCAGCAGAATCCTGCAATAGCAGAGGTTCGCGGCTGCTGGTGAGAGCTACCAGCGAGGCGCCCTGCTGCGCTAGTGCCTGGAGCAGGGCCCGCCCCAGACTGCCGCTCGCACCGGTAATAGCCACCTTGCATGAATCGAAATTGGTCATCTGCCTGGCATAAACGGCCGCTGACACGTCAGCATGGTTTGAAATAGTTGATTGCTACGCCGCCTTGATGCCCACTGGCAAGATCAATGATGAGGTCAATCACTTAGTTCCCCTATTCGCTTCATACTGCGGGGGGCTAGGCCGACTGATGTCTTTGGAAGACGCCTTGGCGATCCTGCTGTCCGGCGATTGGACCGGTAAGCGCCTCTTGCAGGGTGGGCTTAGCCACGCGCTGCGGCTTAGCTGGAATGGTGAGATGGCACCCCAAGAAATTCTCAATTGTGATCTGATTTTCCCTGATTTACCCGACGTGAAGTACAGCTTCGCGTTGCCCTGCCACCAGCTGGTGCAGTGGTTGATGGATCGAGAAGGGGAGCAGTTGCCGATGACTTTCTGGCAATGGCTTCTGCTGGGTCAGCCGCCTGTTGCTACAAAAGCAGTTGGCAGCGCCGCCCAAATTTCGACTCAAGACACTCCAGAGCGAGGTTGACCGATGGCCCCCACCTTGCTGATTGGCTCCTGCGAATCCTTCAGTGGCAAATCGGCTGTGGTGCTTGGTCTTGCCCGCCAGCTGGCTCACCAGGGAGTTCCGGTGCGTTTTGGCAAGCCATTAGCTACCAGTCTTGATAGCTCGGCGGATGTTGCCAGCCAGGCGCCTCTGTTGGATGCGGATGTGCGTTTCATCGGCGCCACCCTGGGGCTGCCTGAATCCAACCTGATTCCCTCTCTGCACGTGCTGGATCCGGCCAAGGCAGAGCGGCGCCTGCTCCAGGGTGATTTAGATCCCGGCTTTGGCTTTGAGCAGCTGCGTCAGCAGCTGGCGGCTGCTAGCGACGGGCTCACGCTGTTGGAAGCTGCCGGCAGCTTGCATGAGGGACTGCTTTATGGCCTCAGCTTGGCCCAGTTGGCCCGGGGCTTGGATGCATCGGTGTTGCTAGTGCAACCCTGGATCGATAGCTGCAGCATCGACCCGCTCCTGGCGGCTAAGGCCGAGTTGGGTGAGCATCTTGCGGGGGTGGTGCTCAATGCCGTCAAGCCGGGGCTTGTGTCCCAACTTTGCGAAGAGATTGTGCCTGCCCTAGAGCGATTCGGTTTGCCAGTGCTTGGAGTCATGCCCCAAAGCCCGCTGCTGCGCAGTGTCACGGTGGAGGAGCTGGCCCTGCGGCTCGGTGCCCAGGTGCTGTGCTGCCCGGAACGGCTCGATCTCCTGGTGGAAACCCTCTCGATTGGCGCCATGAACGTCAACTCGGCAATGGAGTTTTTCCGGCGCCGCCGCAATATGGCGGTGGTGACTGGCGCTGATCGCACCGATATTCAGCTAGCAGCCCTGGAGGCCTCAACCCAGTGCCTGATTCTCACGGGAGCTGGAGATCCGCTGCCCCAGTTGCTCAACCGGGCCGAAGAGCTGGAGGTGCCCTTGCTCAAGGTGGAACATGACACCCTCACTACGGTGGAAGTAATTGAGCAGGCCTTTGGGCATGTGCGTCTGCATGAAGCGGTGAAGGCAAGCTTTGCCTTCCGGCTCGTGGAAGAGCATTGCAATTTCGAACGTCTGTTGGCTCGGTTGCAGTTGCCCGCGTTAAGGAAATAACGCTGCTATTTTCTAAGTACTGGCAGTTGCCTACTGGTGTCTCGGTCCCTTGATTTTCCGCCAATCAATCGTATCGACACCCTTGCGCAGGAACTGGCGATGCTCCAGGACCGCAGCAAACGTCGGATTGCAATTTTGGGTAGTCGCCATGTGCCCGTGGTTTCGATCCACTTGGTCGAACTAGTGGCTCGCTCCCTGGCCCAGGAGGGACACAATTTGATCACCTCTGGCTCCCAGGGCGTTAATGCGGCGGTGATTCGAAGTGTGCTGGAGATTGACCCATCCAGGCTCACTGTGCTTTTGCCCCAGAGCCTTGATCGGCAGCCCGGAGAGTCACGCGATCAATTGGAGGGAGTGCTGCATCTGGTGGAGAAGCCTGAGCACGATGAGCTACCCCTACCGATGGCAAGCAGTCTCTGTAACCAAGACATCATTAGCCGTTGTGATCAGCTGATCTGTTACGCCTTCCACGACAGCGAGACATTGCTAGCAAGTTGCCGTGTCGCTGAAGATATGGGCAAGGTAGTGACTGTGATGTTCTTCGACTAAATCTGTTTGCTTAGGAGCCCAGCAGTGCTTTTAAGCCTTCGACATAGAGCAAGCCGCTGCAAGTGAGTGCGCCTGCCCAGCAAAGGCCGCGCAGGGGAGGCACATTGCCCACGTACATGCCGATGTAGGCCAGGCGCAGCAGTGGATGGATCCAGGCCGCGGCGATGGCTAATGGGCTGCTGACACCAGCAACTAGGCACAGCAGGGCAGCAGGCGCGTGCAGGGTGAAGGCTTCAAAGCAGTTTTGATGCGCCCAGGTCGCCCGTTTGCCCCAGGCCGGCAGCCGCTCAAACATCGCCCGAGGTGCGGCCAGGTCGGCCATCTGGAAATTGGCTTGCGAGCGAGCGGCGCCCAGGGGCACCGTGCTGAACACCACCACGCCAGCTGCCAGCAGCAATGACCAGGCGAAAGGGGCGAGGGCGGAAGTCATGAACGGCAGGCGCTATCGGTGCTTGGTCAGGCTGACAGGCCGCCCCTACGATTCGCGAACGCTTTCGATTTCCCTACTGCGCCCCATGGCCGACACCTATTCCTTTGATGTGGTGAGCGATTTCGATCGCCAGGAGCTTGTCAACACAATCGATCAGGTGCGACGCGACGTAGGCACCCGCTACGACCTAAAAGATTCCAATACTGAAATTGAGGTGGAGGAGACCAGCATCACCATCACAACCGCCAGCGACATGACCCTCCAGGCCGTGGAGGACGTGCTTCGCCAGAAGGCAACCAAGCGGAACCTTTCCCTGAAGATTTTCGACTTCCAGATCCCCGAGCCCGTGGGGGGCAACAGGGTCAAGCAGGTGGTGAAATTGCGCAAAGGGTTGAGCTCTGAGCTGGCCAAGCAGCTGAGCAAAACCGTGCGCGACGAGCTCAAGAAGGTGACCGTTTCGATCCAGGGCGAAAGCCTGCGGATCACTGGCAAAAACAAGGACGACCTGCAGCAGGCGATCAACCTGCTCAAGGCCCAGGACGTGGAAGTGCCCTTGCAGTTTGAGAACTATCGCTGAGCCAGTCCATCTGGTCTGTTCCAACCCTGATTGGCGCTTTGGGGTTGATTTCAGCGGCACCACGCCCAAGGCACGATGAATAACCTCAGCTTTGGCAATGGCCAATGCCAGTAATAAAAAACGGTCGTTTGAGACTGTGGTGCTGTGGTGGCGATGGGGCGGTGCGGCAGTTGCGTTTTTTTGCCCCGATGTCCGTTGCCCTGATCTCCGGCGAGTTGCCGGATGCTCCCAGCAGGCCATGAGCACTGCTTTCATTAATTGGTCGAATCGGTTGCATTGGTTGTGGTTGACACTGGCGACGGTGCTGGCCGCGCCAGTCCAGGCAGATGTGCTGCAGGAGAGCAGCCAGCGCTTCCACCCGCAGTGGTCTGCCGGCGGCATGGTGGCCAGCCAGGAACGCCTGGCATCGCTGGCGGGTGCTGAGATCCTTGCCAGCGGCGGCAATGCGGTGGATGCGGCGGTGGCCACAGCCTTCGCTCTGGCGGTCACCCTGCCGCAGGCGGGCAACCTTGGTGGCGGTGGTTTTTTAGTGCTGTGGCTACCCGGGCCATCACCGGCTGCGGGCCGAGGCTGCCCCACCGCCCCGGAGCTGCGCCTCGGCCGCGGCTTGGCGGTAGCCGTGAACTTTCGTGAGACGGCGCCCCTGGCCGCCAGCGCTGGGATGTTTGTCGGCCCTGAAGGCGAGGTGGATCGTCAGCGGGCCACCCGCAGCCTGTTTAGTGTGGCGGTTCCTGGCAGCCCTGCCGGTCTTTTGCTGAGCCATCGCTGCTATGGCCGGCTCTCGCGGGCCACGGTGATGGCGCCGGCGATCCGCCTGGCTAGTAGCGGTTTTCCGCTGGGCAAAGAATTGGCCGATTCCCTGCGCCAGGCCACACCCCTGCTCCAAACAGACCCCACCTCCAGCCAGCTGTTTCTTAAGGGCCCCCTGCGGCCTGGCCAGTTGTGGCGTCAGCCCCTGCTTGCTGCCAGCCTGCGGCGCATCGCCGACCAGGGCGAGCCGGGCTTCTACGAGGGCCCGATCGCTGACGCATTGGTGACCTTGATGCGCAAAAGGGGCGGTTTGATTCGCCATGCCGACCTCAAGGGCTACCGGGCCCAGCTGGTGCGACCGCTGCAAGCGAGATTCCGAAACCATGCTGTACTAACCATGCCACCCCCCAGTGGTGGTGGAGTCACTTTGCTGCAAATGCTCCAGGTGCTCGAGCCCATGGCCCTGGCTGAGCTGGGGCTCAACAGTGCCGCCACTCTGCACCGGATGGTGGAGGCGATGAACCTCGCCTATCGCGATCGCAATCACTGGCTAGGCGATCCCGACCATGTAGCGATGCCGTTGGAGCGGTTACTGAGTGCGGCCTATGCGGAGCAGCTGAGGGCCCAGATCCGCAGCGAGCGCCACCGTCCGGCGGTTGAATTGGCCGCTGAGGGCCCAAGCTCTGCCGGCACGAATACCACCCATCTGTCGGTGGCCGACCCTCAAGGGGGGATGGTGGCCCTCACCACCACCCTTAACTTCGCCTACGGCAGTGGCATCAGCGTTCCTGGCGCCGGTTTCTTGCTCAATAATGAGATGGACGATTTCACCGCCAAGCCCGGTGTGGCCAATGCTTACGGCCTGGTGCAGGGCAGCGCGAACGCCATCGCTCCGGGCAAGCGACCACTGAGCTCGATGACTCCAACCTTGGTGTTTCGCCCCGATGGCCGGCCCTGGCTGGCTACAGGTAGCCCTGGAGGCAGTCGCATCATTACAACGGTGTTGCAGGTGCTGCTCAACCGTTTGGTGCACGGTTTGAATTTGGCAGCAGCGGTGGCCAGCCCCCGCATCCACTCCCAGCTATGGCCCGATCAGATCAGCGTGGAGCAGGGGCTAAGCCCTGACACCGTGCGGCTACTCGAGGCGAAAGACCACCGAGTAGTTGTTACGGCCACCATGGGATCGGCAAACAGCGTGGAGGTGTTGCCAGAGGGCGGCAGCTTGGGGGCGGCTGATCCTCGCCGCCGTGGCGCCGCTGCTATTGGCGAACTGCCGCTTAACTAGCCTGCTGGCTTGGGGCCGTGAGCAGGTTGATGGCGGAAAACGCCATGCCAATGCCAAACAACATGCCTATCGCCCTGATTCATTGCTTGTGCTCAGGTCGACCCCAAATAGGAAGCCTGAAGGCTGCCGTTGGTGAGGAGTTGTTCTGCGCTGCCACCGGCGCTGATGCTTCCTGCCTCCAATACAAGGCCGCGATCGGCGATGGTCAGGGCCGCCTGGGCGTTTTGCTCTACCAGCAACATGGTGAGTCCATCTTGATGCAGCTGGGCCAGGGCGGCCATCACCTCGGCTACGAGCCGGGGCGCTAATCCCAGACTCGGCTCATCCAGCATTAATAGGGTGGGCCTGGCCATAAGGGAGCGGCTGATGGCAAGCATCTGCTGCTCGCCGCCGGAGAGGGAGCCGGCCAGCTGGTTGCGGCGCTCGGCCAGGCGGGGAAATAGGGCGTAGCAGCGCTCCAGATCTTTTGCGATGGCGGCTTTGTCCCGGCGCAACCAAGCGCCTAGGGCCAGGTTGTCAGCTACCGACTGGCGGCTGAGCACCCGGCGACCTTCCGGGCAGTGGCTGATGCCCAACTTCACAGTGCGCTCGGTGCGCAGGCGATTGATCAAGCCGCCATGCCAGAGGATCTCGCCGCCGGCGGGCTGAATCAGACCGGAGATGGCGCGCAGGGTGGTGCTTTTGCCAGCGCCATTGGCCCCCAGCAGGGTTACCAGCTCGCCAGCTTGAACACTCAGGTTGATGCCACGCAAGGCAGTGATGCTCCCGTAGCGCACCACCAGGTTGCGAAGCTCGAGCAGGGGCGCCTGGGGTCCGTTCATGCGCCAACGCCCAGATAGGCCTCGATCACAGCCGGGTCGCGCCGCACCTGCTCGGGGCTGCCCAGGGCGATGCGTTGGCCGAAGTTGAGAACCGCCAGCCGGTCGCATAGACCCAACATCAAGGGCACATGGTGCTCAATGATCAGCACCGTCAGCTTGAACTTGTTACGGATGCGCCGGATCAGCTCCTGCAGCTCATCTTTTTCTGCTGGATTCATGCCAGCGGCCGGCTCATCGAGCAGTAGCAGCTGGGGACGGCTGGCCAGGGCCCGGGCCATCTCAAGCCGGCGCCGGTCTCCGTAGGAAAGGCTGGCTGCGTTTTGGTGAGAGGACGCTTCCAGCTGGAATAGGGCAAGCAGCTCTAGAGCCTGTTGATGAAGTTGGGCTTCACGGCGGCGAAAAGAATGGGTTTGGAGCAGCGCCGCTAGGGACGGCTGACGGCCGTGCTGATGCAGGCCCACGAGCACATTTTCAAGGCAGCTCATGCTGCTGAACAGACGCAGATTTTGGAAGGTGCGCGCGATGCCCAGGCGGGCAATGCGGTGACTGCTAAGGCCATCAAGGCATGCTCCTCGCCAGCGCACGCTGCCGCTGCTGGCGGCGGTGAGGCCAGAAATCACATTGAAAAGGGTGGTCTTGCCGGCACCATTGGGGCCAAGTAGGCCAAAAATCTCGCCCTGTTGCACCTCTAAGTCGACACTCTTTAAGGCCTGCAGGCCTCCGAAGCGCACCCCTAAATTCTCAACTTGAAGCAAGCTCATGGTTTTCCCCCCTGCGCTGTAGGCGTGGGGGGGAGCCGGATTCTTCGCTTGAGTGTCTTAAGAAGCTCCGGGGTGACAACTCCTTGAGGAAAGAAAAGGGGACCCACCAGAATTACGACGCCAAAGACGATTAGGCGTAGGTCGCCGACCGGGCGCAGCAGTTCTGGTAAGGCTGTAAGCAGTAGGCCACCAAACACTGGACCCAGCCAGGTGCGCGAGCCGCCGAACACCACGAATGCAAGGGTGGTGATGCTGGCGTCGAAGTTGCCCAGTTTGGCGTTCCAGGAGTTGAAAAAGTGGGCTGCTACAACACCGGTGATCCCGGCCACTAGGGCGCTGAGCACAAAGGCGAGCAGCTTGGTGTCGGCGGTGTTGATGCCCTGGCTGGCTGCAGCTAAATCGTCGTCGCGGATGGCGGCCATGGCTCGGCCAGGCCTGGTCTTTTCGAGCCGATCGCATAGCCAGCAGATCAGCGCCAGCAGCGCCAGGGTGAAGCTGGCGTAGCCAGCGGCGCTATCAAAGGGCTGGGGGATGCCGAAGATGCCCAAGGCTCCGCCAGTGAATTCAAGGTTGAGAGTGACAACCCGCAGGATCTCGACCAGGGCGATCGTGGCAATGGCTAAGTAGATGCCCCGCAGTCGCAGCACCACCCGGCCCAGACCCATGGCCAGCACGCCGGTGAGCATGGCTGCTATTGCCATCTCCAGCAAAACGGAAGTAATTGGGTAGGTGCTGCCGCTGCCGGCTAGGGCGGGTTCTCGCGTAGAGAGCAGGGCTGCAACCGTGCCGCCAATGGCGAAGAAGCCCGGGGTGGCTAGGGAGAGCTGGCCGCAGCGCAGGGGCAGGTACACCGATAGGCCCAGCAGGGCCCCCAGCAGCATTTGTTCGAGCAGGCCGGCGTCCATGCTGATCACACCTTGCTGGACTGAGGGCGGCCTAGCAGACCTTGGGGCCTTATCAACAAAACTAAAAACAGCAATCCAAAGGAGACCGCATCTTTGTAGCCCGATAGGTCGGCGGGCACGCAGGCCTCGGCTAGGCCGATGATCAAGCCGCCCAACACGGCGCCAGGCACACTGCCGAGCCCGCCAAGCACCAGTACTCCAAGTCCCTTAAGCCCATAGCCAATGCCGAAGTAAGGCCCGGCGATGCTGACGCTCAACCCCACCAGTCCGCCAGTCATGCCAGCCAGGAAGCCGCTGATGCCAAAGGCGATCTGGATCATGCGAGTGCTGTTGATGCCAAGCAGCTGGGCGGTGATCGGGTCTTCGGAAACGGCTTGCAGCGCCTTGCCGCTGCGGCTGCCGTCTATCCAGAGCGAAAGGGCAGCTAGCAGCAGGCCGGCGATGGCCAGCAGAATCACTTGCACGCTGCGAACCTTGGCACCAGCGATGCTGAGCGCTGCCGGCAGGGAGCCAAGGGTGCCCACCGGAATCGAATAGCTCTCGGCCCCCACCAGCAGTTGGATCAGGTTCACCAAAATCACGCCGGCCCCCAGGCTGGTAATCAGGGCCAGCAGAGGATCGGAGCCTCGATCGCGCAGGGGGCGGAAGGCGATGCGCTCCACCATTAGTGCCAAGGCGGCGGCGGCTACGCCCGCAAGTGGTAGAGCGAGCCAGAAAGGCAGGGCAAAGGGGAGCTGTAGGCCAGCAAGCAAACCATTGGCACCCACTGCGCCACCAATAAGCAGATAGGTGAAATAAGCCCCAAGGGTGAAGATCGCACCGTGGGCGAAGTTGATCACGCCCAGCACTGAAAACACCAAGGTGTAGCCAAGGGCAAATAGGGCGTAAACAGCTCCTACCGAGAGACCGTTGAATAGAACTTGCAGCAGGGTTTCCATGCTGTTCCCCTAGGGCAGCAAGCTAAAACGACCGCTTTCCCCTCCAGCATTCATGAGCACCTGGGCCACAAAAAAGTTCTTCTGAATCACCTCGCCCTCAGGGGTGAAGCGGATTTCGCCAAGGGGGGTTTGATAGGTGCCGCCGAGGATTTCATCCATCAAGGCCCGACGCGCTTGGCTAACGCTGAGGCCTTTGAGTGGTTGCTTGTGATCAAGGCGTGCAAGCGCTTCGCCTATCACCTGCATGGCTGTGTAGGCCTGGGCGGTGAGCTGGGGTGGGATCGGGCTGACCTTGGGATTGCGGGACTGGGCTGCAGCAAAGGCGGCAGTAAAGCGCTGGTTGGCGGGTGTGGCCAGCTCCGGGCTGTAGGCCTGGGCGATCAAGATGCCGTCGCAATACTTCTGGCAGATCGGGTAGATGTTTGGCGTGTTCATGCCATTGCCCACCACGATCGCGCCGCGGTAGCCGAGCTCCCGCAACTGGCGGATCAGGTTGCCGCCATCCATGGCCTGCAGCGACAGCACTACCAGATCGGGCTTCTGATTGAGGGCGGCGGTGATCTGGCTCTGGAAGTCCTGGTCGTTGAGCTGGGTGCGTTGCACCGTGACTGGCTTGAGGCCTTTGGCTGTGAGGGCCTGCTGGAAGATCACCGTCTCGGCGGTGCTGTACGCGTCGTCTTGGGCGTAAATCACCGCTGCCCGGCGGATGCTGGGGTTGAGTTGCAGGGCCTTGCTAATCGAGAGCGGCGCGATCACCGAGCTCTGGGCTGATACCCGGCTAATGAAATTGCCGATCTCCGGAATGCCGGTGGCGGTATTCGATGGGGCCACCACAGGCACGCCCCGGCGCTGGGCGATTGGATCGGCCGAAAATGCTTGCTGGGAGAGGGTGGGGCCGATCAGGGCAAGCATGCCCCGGTTGATCTGCAAGGTGAAGGCAGCGTTGGCACTGGGCTCGGCGCTGCCCCCGTCTTCGATGCTCAGGGCGAGGGGTTTGCCATTAACTCCGCCGGCGCCATTGAGGGCTGCCAGGGCGAGCTCGATGCCGATTTTTTGGTCCTGGCCGTAAACGTTGGCATTGCCGGTGAGGGCCAAAACGGCGCCAACGGGAATCCCTTTACTGAGATTGACAAGAACCTGATCGTCTGAACCCCGGCAGCTGCTGAGTGTTACCGCAGCAGACAGCAGGGCAGCCAGGCTGGAGGCAAGACGACGCATCATTGGGTCGGGCTCAAGCCACTGCAGCAAAGCAGTCGCGGAAGGCCGTGATGGTGGCGTCAATGTCGGCGTCTGAGTGGGCAAGCGAGGTGAAGCCCGCCTCGAAGGCGCTAGGGGCTAGGTATATGCCGCGCTCAAGCATGGCGCGATGCAGCCTGCCGAAACGCGCGGTGTCTGACGCCTTGGCATCCTCAAAGTTGCGTACCGGGCCATCGCAAAGAAAGAAGCCAAACATGGCGCTGATCGAGCCGCCGCAGATAGGTAAGTCGGCGCTGCGGGCAGCATCAAGGATGCCTGCGACCAGCCGCTTAGTGATTAGTTCCAATTGCTCGTAGGTGCCGGGTTGCTGGAGCAGCTGCAGGGTCTTGATGCCGGCGGTCATCGCAAGGGGGTTGCCGCTGAGAGTACCGGCTTGATACATAGGGCCGGCTGGTGCCACCATCGACATGATGTCGGCCCTGCCGCCATAGGCCCCCACGGGCAGGCCACCACCAATCACCTTGCCCATGGTGGTGAGGTCTGGGGTGACTCCGAATTTGGCTTGTGCTCCGCCGTAGCTGATGCGGAAGCCGGTCATTACCTCGTCGAAGACCAGCAGGGCACCGTTTTCCTTGGTGAGCTCGCGGATGCCCTCGAGGAAGCCCGGTTCGGGGGTGATGAAGCCAGCGTTGCCCACCACAGGCTCAAGAATCACGCCTGCGATTTCCCCGGGGTTCTCGGCGAATAGCTGCTTAACGGCCTCGAGGTCGTTGTAGGGGGCGGTGAGGGTGCTGGCTGCGGTGCTGCGTGGCACACCAGGCGAATCGGGGAGCCCCAGGGTGGCTACGCCAGAGCCTGCCTTCACCAAAAACATATCGGCGTGGCCGTGATAGCAGCCCTCAAACTTGATGATCTTTTCGCGGCCGGTAAAGGCGCGAATCAGGCGCAGCACCGACATGCAGGCCTCTGTGCCGCTGTTCACGAAGCGCACCATCTCAACCGAAGGCACTGCGGCGATCACCATCTCAGCGAGCGTGTTTTCCAGGGTGCAGGGGGCGCCGAAGCTGGTGCCCTTTTCGAGGGCCTCTTGCAGGGCAGCGATCACCTCGGGGTGGGCGTGGCCGCAGATGGCCGGCCCCCAGCTGCCGATGTAGTCGATGTAGCGGTTGCCATCTACGTCCCAGGCGTAGGAGCCCTTGACCCGATCAAAGACAATCGGCTGGCCGCCGACCGACTTGAATGCGCGCACTGGCGAGCTGACGCCACCTGGCATCAAGCTCTTGGCAGCGCTGAAGAGCTCCTGGGAGCGGCTCGTGTTCAGAGCAGAACCCGAGGCCGGAGAGGAGGTGGCAGCCGTGGTCAAAGCGGAACCCGCAGAGGGACAAAACCAGCTGCCATCTTGACCCAAAACCGATCCTTAGCGTTTGCTCGGTAAATTGAACGTCTTGCAACAGGTCTTCTGAGCGTCAACTGGCCAGAGTTGGAGCGGCGACTGCGCCAGTTCCTGCCACCCCGCGCCGTGGTGTCGGCGCGCCAGGAGCTGCTGGCCTACGACTGTGACGGGCTCACCTTGAGCCGGCACCAGCCTCCCTTGGTGGTGCTTCCTGAGACGACGGCCCAAGTGGCTGCCGCTGTAAAGCTCTGCCACCAGCAAGGTGTGCCGTTTGTGGCCCGGGGCAGTGGTACTGGCCTCTCAGGTGGCGCTGTAGCCGAGATCGAGGCCCTGGTGATCGCCACCAGCCGCATGCGTCAGGTGCTGGCCATAGATCTGGAAAACCAGCGGATAACGGTGCAGCCAGGTGTGATCAACAGCTGGGTGACGCGGGCGGTGGCCGGTGATGGCTTTTATTACGCACCTGACCCCTCCAGCCAGGTGGCCTGCAGCATCGGCGGCAACGTTGCCGAAAATTCCGGTGGTGTGCACTGTCTTAAGTACGGCGTTACCAGCAACCATGTGCTGGGGCTTGAGGTGGTTTTGCCTGATGGCAGCATTACCAGCCTGGGCAGCGAGCTCGATGAAACTCCAGAACTTGATCTGCGAGGCGCCTTCATAGGCAGTGAGGGCACTTTGGGTATTGCTACGGCGATCACCCTGAGGCTGCTGCGGGCACCCCAGAGCGTGGCCGTGCTGCTTGCCGATTTCGTCAGCATGGAAGCTGCCGGCGAGGCGGTGCGTCAGGTGACTGCCGCCGGTCTGCTGCCTTCGGGCATGGAAATGATGGACCGCCTCACCATCGTGGCGGTGAATGACTTTTTTGGTGTTGATGAATACCCCTGCGATGCGGCGGCGCTGCTGCTGATCGAGCTCGATGGTCAGGAGCGGGAGGTGGCGGCAGCCGTGCAGCTCGCCACCCAGCTGTGCTGCCAGGCGGGAGCCCGCACCGTGCGCCAGGCCACTGATGCCGAAGAGCGCGCCCTGCTGTGGAAAGGGCGCAAGTCGGCTATATCAGCACTAGGACGCCGCTTCCCCAATTACTACCTCCAAGACGGCGTGGTGCCCCGCACTGCCCTGCCTCGGGTGCTGGCGGCGATTGAGGAGCTAAGCGCCAGCTACGGCTTGCCAGTGGCAAATGTTTTTCATGCAGGCGATGGCAACCTGCACCCTTTAATCCTTTATTCGGCCCAGGAGCCCGGCATCGAGGAGCGGGTGAAGGCCCTTGGTGCCGCAATCCTGCGGCTGTGTGTGGATGAGGGGGGCAGTATCACCGGCGAACACGGCGTGGGTAGCGATAAGCGCTGCTACCTCGACTGGATGTACAGCCCTGATGACTTGGCCACAATGCAGCTGGTGCGCAGGGCCTTTGATCCGCTCAATCTTGCTAACCCCGGCAAGATTTTCCCCACCCCAAGCAGCTGTGGCGAATCGGCCCGCAGGGTGACGGTGCTTCAGGCCCAGGGCCAGGCGCTACCCGATGAAGCGGTGGTGTTCTGAGCTGGCTCAGCTCCAGTCGTCAGATTCAGTCGGCCATACCAGGTTCACCACCACTGGGGCGTGGTCGCTGGGCTGCTCATGGCCGCGGGTGGCCTTGTGGATCACGCAGCTGGTAGCGCATGCGAGCAGGTTTTCGCAAAGGTAGATGTGATCTATTCGCCAGCCCCGATCACGGTCCCAGGCGCCGGTGCGGTAGTCCCACCAGCTCCAGTGCCCGGCTTCTGCCTCGAACACCCGAAACACGTCTGTGAGCCGCTCGCCCAGCAACTGCTGCAGGGCTGAGCGCTCCGGCTCGCTGGCCATGATGCCGCCGCTGAGTCGCTCCGGATCGTGGATGTCGCGGGGCTCCGGGCCGATGTTGAAGTCACCCACCATGCAAATAGGATCTCCCTGGAGCTCCTGCTCCTCCAGGTAGCGCCGCAGGCAGGCCAACCACTCAAGTTTGTAGGCGTACTTTTCGCTTTTTATGGAGCTGCCGTTGGGCACGTAGAGATTCAGCACCCGGATGCCGTCGATCAGGGCGCTGATCACCCGTTTCTGCTCGCTCAGGCCGGTTGCTTCCGCGTCGGCGGGCAGCACGGCTTCAAAGCCGATCTGCACGTCCTCGAGTGGAAGCAGGCTGAGGATGGCGACGCCGTTGTAGGCCTTCTGGCCGCTGATTGCCACCGAGTAGCCGAGGGCCTCAAAAGCTTCACGCGGAAAGAGCTCATCGGTCACCTTGGTTTCCTGCAGGCACAGCACCTCTGGGCGTTCCTGTTGCAGCCAGGCCAGCACTTGCTCGAGGCGGGTGCGCACCGAGTTGACGTTCCAGGTGGCGATCTTCATAGGTAGGGGGTCAGCAGGGAGGCGGCCGAAACCCACCCTGGGGAACGCACCTAGGATGGGACTCCGAGAGCATCGGAGTGCATAACCCATGGCCGCTGATAGTTCGCCACTTCTTAGCCCACGCTCTGCCAAGGCCCTGGGATGCCAATCATTTGGCTACTTCGGCGCAACGCTTGCTTTGGCCGTGGGGGTTGCTTCTGTAGCTGGAGTTGGAGCGGCCCGGGCCCAGGAGAAGGGCTACGGCCAAACGATCAGCAGCCCCCAGCAGGAGCGGGAGCTCGATTACGGCACCGGAACCAATCGAGGTGGATCGGTGCTCGATTCCGCCAATCCGATCGACTTGATGAACAAGCTGCGCAAGGCCACCGCCATGGACGACGCCACTCCCCCTGGCGATGCGGTGGACGCGGCCCTCAGGGATTTCCACTCTCCGCCTGCAGCACCGGCGTCGGCTTCCCCGGCGGCAACGGTGAAGGGGCCCTGAGCGGCGCCAAACCCCAGGCGGCGGCC
>JAQCGH010000028.1 GCA_027620015.1 Cyanobacteriota bacterium | reverse complement strand
GGCTGGCGCATCGCCCGGCTGCGCTACTTCAATCCGGTGGGAGCCCACCCCAGTGGCCGCATCGGCGAGGACCCCAGGGGCATACCCAACAACCTGTTCCCCTTTGTGAGCCAGGTGGCGGTGGGGCGTCGCGACTGCCTACAGGTATTTGGCGGCGACTGGCCCACACCCGATGGCAGCGGCATCCGCGACTACATCCATGTGATGGATCTCGCTGAGGGGCACCGGGCCGCCTTGGATGTGCTGCTAGCCGAGGCACCTCAGCTGCTCAGTCTGAACCTGGGCAGTGGCCAGGGCCACTCGGTGCTGGAGGTGGTGCGGGCCTTCGAGCTCGCCAGTGGCCGTTCAGTTCCCTACTCAATTGTGGGAAGGCGAGACGGAGACGCCGCCAGCACCGTGGCTGATCCGAGCCTGGCAACTGAACGGCTCAACTGGCGCACCGGCCGCTCCCTCGAAGTGATGTGCCGCGACGGCTGGGCCTGGCAGCAGGCCAATCCAGAGGGTTATGGCAGCTGAAGCAAGGCTGGTGCTAGCCGGTGGCGGGCACAGCCATGCCCTGGTGCTGCGCATCTGGGCCATGAGACAGCAGCGGCCGGCCGCCTTGATCACCCTGGTGAGCCGCCACAGCACCACCCTTTATTCGGGCATGGTGCCTGGGTTGGTGGCCGGTCTTTATGAGCCAGCCGCCTGCGCCATCGACCTGCGTCGTCTTTGCCTTCTAACAGGGGTGACCTTTGTGCAAGCAGAGATCACGGCGATCGATCCCGTGAGCCGGGAACTGGCACTGGCGGGGCGACCAAACCTGCGCTGGGACTGGCTCAGCCTCGATGTGGGCGCAGAAACCGGCTCCGCAACCTATGCGGCTATGGCGGTAAAGCCCCTAGAGCCCTTCTTGCACTGGTGCAGCCAGCCCAAATCTGGCAGCGTCCGCATCCGCGGTGGCGGCGCAGCAGCCATAGAGGTGGCCCTGGCCCTGCAAGCGAGGGGCCAGCAGCCCAAGCTGCTGCTACGTGGCACCCACCTGAATCTCGGCTCAAAGGCAGCCAACCAATTGGGAAGGCGGCTACTTGACAACGCCGGCATTGCCATCGAGGCCAACTGCCCGGATGACGCCGCAGCCGACCTGGCCTGCACTGGCAGCCGCGGCCCCCGCTGGCTCACCGCCTCAGGCCTGGCCTGCAACAACGAGGGGCGCCTGCTCACTGAGGCCAGCCTGCAGGTATGTCAGCAGCCGAGGCTGTTCGCCAGCGGCGACTGCGGAGTGATCGCCAACAGGCCCCGGCCCGCCTCCGGCGTTTGGGCTGTGCGGTGCGCCCAAACCCTGGCTCACAACCTGACGGCAGTGGCCTCAGGCCGCCAGGCGCAGCCTTGGAGGCCCCAGCGCTGGGCGCTGCAGCTGCTGGGCGATGGCAACAACACCAGGCCCCAGGCGGTGGCCTTCTGGGGTCCATGGGCCCTGGGCCCCAGCCCACTGCTTTGGCGCTGGAAGCAGGCCGTGGATCGGCGCTTCATGGCCGGCTTCAGCGAGCTGAGAGCCATGGGCCCAAATGGGGGCGCAGCTATGGCCTGCCGGGGCTGCGCCGCAAAATTAGCCGCCAGCCCCCTCCAAGACGCCCTGGCTCGCAATGGCCTCGGAGGCAGCACTCCTGGTAGCGCCGAGGACGCCGCGGTGATCGCGCAAGCAGGGGATGGGGCTCTGCTGCTGCAGAGCGTCGATGGCTTTCCGGCATTGGTGGCCGACGCCTGGCTCAATGCCCGGCTCACAACCCTGCATGCCTGCAGTGATCTCTGGGCCAGTGGCGCCCAGGTGGAAAGCCTGCAAGCGGTGGTAACCCTGCCTGAACTGGCTCCCGCCCTGCAGGCTGACCTGCTCAGCGACACCCTGGCCGGCATCCAATCGGTGCTGCAGCCGCTCGGAGCCCGCCTGATCGGCGGCCACAGCCTGGAAGCCCGCGAAAGTCAAGTCAATCAGGTCAATCCCGCCGGCCTGAGCTTGGTTCTGAGCGTGAACGGCAGGGCAAGCGCTGGGCAGCACTGGGGCAAGGGGCCCTTACGCAGCGGCGATGGGCTTTTGCTGTGCAAGCCCATCGGCACGGGGGTGCTGTTTGCCGCAGCCATGGCTGGAGCGGCGCAGCCCCAGTGGATAGATGCCGCTCTTGCCCAGATGCAGCAATGCCAGGCAAGCCTTGTGGAGCTACTAAGTCATCGCGGCTGCCAGGCCTGCACCGACGTGACCGGCTTTGGGCTGCTTGGCCATCTGGGCGAAATGCTGGCCGCCAGCCCAGAAAACTGCCGCGTGACTCTGGAGGCAGCAGCGATACCAGCACTACCCGGGGCCTTAGCCCTGCTGAGTGCCGGCTGGGCCAGCAGCCTGGCCCCTTCCAATGCAAGCGCCCTGGCCCTACTGGAGGGGAGGATTCAGCTCCAGGGGCAAACCAATGCAGCGCATCAAGCCCTGCTGATTGATCCCCAGACCTGCGGCCCTCTGCTAGCAGCGATTCCAAACAAGCAAATAGCTGCGGCTCTAGCCGATCTGCAGCAAGCAGGCTTTGGCGAGGCCGCTTTGATCGGCCAAGTGAACACGTAAACAGCGGCTCGCCGAACCGGCAGGGAGAATGGGACAACTGCGAGCCCGGCATCTTGTCTGCCCTCACCCGCTGCCTGGAGGAAGAGGCTGCTGCCATTGCCGCCGCTGCCCAGCGCATCAGCAGTGAGCAGGTGGAAGCAGCCCTGGTATTGCTGGAGGGGTGCCGTCAACGCCGCGCCAAGCTTGTGCTTACCGGCGTGGGCAAGAGCGGCATCGTTGCCCGCAAGATCGCCGCCACCTTTTCCTCTATTGGCCTCACTGCCGTATTTCTCAATCCAGTAGATGCCCTGCATGGCGATCTCGGCATTGTGGCGGCCGACGACGTTGCCCTGCTGCTCTCAAACAGCGGTGAAACCGAAGAATTGCTGGCGATCCTGCCCCACCTGCGCCGCCGCGGCACGGCCCTGATCGCCCTAGTGGGGCGCCTGGACTCCAGCCTGGCTAATGGCTGCAAGGTGGTGCTGGATAGCTCGGTAGATCGAGAGGTTTGCCCGCTGAACCTGGCTCCTACAGCCAGCACGGCGGTAGCTATGGCAATTGGTGATGCCCTGGCGGCAGTTTGGATGGAGCGGGCAGGCATATCACCCGAAGACTTCGCCATCAACCATCCAGCTGGCTCACTGGGCCGCCAGCTCACCCTCACCGTGGCCGATTTAATGGTGCCGGCAACATCGCTTGGTGGCCTCTCAGCCGACGCACCTCTGGCTGAGGTGATAGGGCGACTCACCGAAGGCAGCAATGGCAAAGGCAGTCTTGGCGCCGCCTGGGTGCGGGCCAGCGCAAACCCCGAACTGATGGCCGGGCTGATCACGGACGGAGACCTGCGCCGCACCTTGCAGCGCCATGCCCCCGAGGAATGGGCTGGCCTCCGCGCCGGCTCCATGGCCACTGCTGACCCAATCACGGTGACGCCAGAAGTGCTCGCTGTAGAAGCTCTGAAACTGATGGAACGCAACCCCCACCAAGCAATTTCAGTGCTGCCAGTTGTGGATCCCGCCCAGCCTCGCCTGTTGCTGGGCCTGCTGCGGCTCCACGATCTAGTGCAGGCTGGGTTTACCACCAGCACCACCGCGGAGCGCCCATGACGGCCATCCCCTTCACCTTGATCGCGGGGCCCTGCGTAATCGAAAGCCGCGATCTAGTGCTGCAGATAGCTGAGCAAGTGAAGACGATCACCGATCGCCTTGGCATCCGCTATATCTTTAAAGCCAGCTTTGACAAAGCCAACCGCAGCTCCGGTAAGTCGTTTCGTGGTCCGGGCAGCGATGAGGGGCTCAAGATCCTGCAAGAAGTGGGCCAGAGCTTCGGAGTGCCCGTGCTCACAGACATCCACGAGAGCTGTCAAGCAGATGCCGCGGCCCAGGCCGTGGACGTGCTGCAAATACCCGCCTTTCTCTGCCGCCAGACCGACCTCCTAGAAGCCGCCGCCAAGGCCGTGGCTGGCACCAGCAAGGTAGTGAACGTCAAAAAGGGGCAGTTCCTGGCGCCTTGGGACATGGCCCAGGTGGTGAACAAAATGCAGGAGTGCGGGCTGGATCCCGCCAGCGGTCGCCTTTGGCTCACCGAACGAGGCACCAGTTTTGGCTACAACACCCTTGTGGTGGATTACCGCAGCTTCCCCCAGCTCCAAGCTCTGGGTTGCCCGGTGATCTTCGATGCCACCCACGCCGTGCAGCAGCCAGGCGGCCGTGGCACCAGCACCGGCGGGCAGCGGGAGTTTGTAGCACCACTTGCCAGAGCTGCCGTCGCCGTTGGAGTGGACGGCTTGTTCATGGAGACCCATCCAGACCCCGACAACGCCCTCAGCGACGGACCCAACATGGTGCCCCTGCACCGGCTCGAAGCACTGCTCAGCGAGCTGCTGGCCCTTCGTCAAGTAGTAGCCGCGGGTGTGGCCCCTAGCAGCCTGTGATCCGCCAGCTGCTGCAACGAACCCTGCTGCGGCGCCGGAATCTTGCAGCGATCGAACTGCTGGTCTGTGACGTTGACGGCGTGCTCACCGATGGCGGCTTGCACTACGACGAGGAGGGCCAGGTGGTGAAACGCTTCGACGTGCGCGACGGCCTGGCGATCCGGATGCTGCAGCGAGCGGGCATTGAGGTGGCCTTTCTCAGCGGCGGGCGTAGCGGGGCCACTGAGCAACGAGCTCGGCATCTAAACATTAATCACTGCCTGGTGGGTGTAGGAGACAAGCTCAGCGCCCTGCTCAAACTTCAAGCCAGCCTGCAGCTGGAGCGCCAGCAAACCGCTTTCATCGGCGACGACCTCAACGACTTAACAGTGCGGCCGGCTACAGGGCTGCTGATCTGCCCCGCCGATGCGGCCAAGGGCCTGCGCCGCCAGGCCGACTGGATATTGCGCCGCCAGGGGGGGGATGGGGCCGTGCGTGAAATAGCTGAAGCCCTGCTGCACCAACGGGGGCTGTTGCAGACCCTCAACCGCGAGGGCTGGCGAGAAGGCAACGCCTAGGCGCCGGCTAGGGCGCGGGCCTGCTCCAGCTGCTCCGGGGTATCCACCGAGAGGCAGTCCTGCGCCACCTCGTAGGTGAGTAGGGGAATACCGGCGTCGATAAGCCGCAGCTGCTCCAACTTCTCCAGGTCTTCGAGCAGCGAATGGGGCAGCGCCGCCCAGCCAGCCAACACGTCGGCCCGATAGCCATACAAACCCACATGGCCCCAATAGGTGGTGTGCTGAGCCCACTGCTCAGGCGGCACCCCACGCAAATGGGGCAGGGCACTGCGGGAGAAAGTGATGGCGCGACCGTCTAAAGCCCGCAGCACTTTCACCACATTGGGATCGTGCAACTTGTCCGCGGTGAGGGGATAGACGGGCGTGAGCACCGGCGGCCGCTGCAGCAATGCAAACTGAGCAGCCATGGTTTCGATGATCGCCGGGTCCAGGTGCGGCTGATCGCCCTGCACGTTGATCACCAGAGTTTCGCCAAAATCAATGGTCGAGCCCCCCGCGGCCGCCACCAGCTCCGCCGCCACGCTGGCCAATCGTTCACTACCAGAGGTGCAGTGGGGAGACGTCATCAGCACGGGGAACCCCCAGCTTTCGGCATCTGAGCCCACCCGCTCGCTGTCTGTGCACACCACCACGGCCGCCACACCCTTGGCCCGCCGGCAGCGCTCGAGCACGTGTTGGAGCATCGGCTTACCAGCGATATCGGCGAGCAGCTTGCCCGGCAGCCGAGCTGATTCCAGCCGGGCCGGTACGGCTACTACCACTCGGGGGAAAGGCATCCGATCAGTCATCCCAACAGGCTAAAGAGGGGTCCATAGCGCTCAGATCCGCTCCAAGCGCAGCCGCTCAGCCCGCAGCTGCCGCAACCGCTGGCCCAACTCGGGGCCTTGCCTCATGCCAGCTGCCAGCAGGTCAGCGGCAGTGAGCTCGGCATTGACCTGGCGCCAGCGCAGCAGCCAGCGCAGCAGGGGCCGGCGCGGGCCGCTGCTGCAGGCCAGGGCCAGGGCCACCGCTTCTGGACTGCAGCCAGAAGCCTCAAGCAGGCCGCACCAGTGCTCGGGTAGCTCAAGGGAGCCAACCAGCTGCTGCTCCGCCAACCGGCGCCGCAACTCCAACCATTGCGCCAGCAGGCGGTGCTGGCGGTGGGGCAACTGCAACCGCTCCGCCAGGGCGAGAGGTTGACGCGCTCCCGCCACCAGGGCTACCAGCAGCGGCAACCCCAGCCGAGCAGCCCAGCGCAGCCGCCGCGGCCACTGCGTATCGGCCTGCAGCGCGGTATCGAGCAATACCAGAGCGCCCCAGCGCTGCAGTGCCCCAAGCGCCGCCAGCCAGGGCTCGCGCTCCAGCAGCAACTCCAGCTCCATCTTTAGGCGCGTGCCCAGGGCAGACGGCGCCTCAGATGGCGGATCACCATGCCGCCAAGGCCAAGGCCACTTCGCCAGGGTGGATGTGGTCTGGTCGGCGCTGGCCCCATCAAGCTCCAGCCCCAGCCGCGCCGCGTATCGCGCGCCGCGCACCAGCCGGGTGGGATCGTCGCGAACGCTGTCGTGATGCAAAAAGCGCAGCTGGCGCAGCTCCAGATCCGCCTGACCTCCATGGGGATCGAGCAGGGCGCCACTGACCAGATCCAAGGCCATGGCGTTGATGCTGAAATCCCGCCTGGCTAGGTCATCGGCCAGAGAGCCAAAGCTCACCTGAGGATTTTCAGCTGGCACCGGGTAGCTCTCGCATCGTGCCGTGGCCACATCCAGCAGAACCTGCTGGCCGTCCAGATTCAATTCGAGCTCAACTGTGCCATAGGCGCCGTGCTCCTGGCAGCGCTGCACCACTCCCTCACCCAGCTGGTCAGCCAACTCCTTAACCAACTCTGAAGCCCGGCCCTGCACCACCAGATCCAGATCGGGCACCCCCCGCCAGGGATCGTTGTGCAGCCGATGCAACAACAGATCACGCACCGCTCCACCAACCAAAGCGACCCGGCCGACACCTACCTGGCTCAGGGCTGTCAGCAGCGGCGCTGGAATGCCTGGGATTTCCACCTAGACGGGCTCGATCGGTGCCAGCCGCGGGTCAAGAATTTTGGGCCCCATCCCCTGAAATTTCACAGCAATCGACACCTTCTCACCACTGCCAAACAGGTGGGTCACCTGGCCTTCGCCAAAGCTGCTGTGGCGCAGCTGGTCACCCACTGCCCAGGTCTTGGCGGCCGCCCGACGCCGCACCGCATTAGCTGGCGCTCCTGCCGTACCTCCGCCCGCCACCTGGCGTGAATCCTCGCGATCCACCCGGGTAAGCCTTTCTAGGCGCTGCTCTCGGCGAATGGAAGCTCCACCGCTATGGGGTATGTCTCCCTGGATTAGGGCACTGGGCAGCTCCGAAAGAAACACGGAGGGCACCGCTGGCTCGCGCATGCCACCCCAAAGCCGCCGCTCACTGGCATGCGATAGGAAAAGCCGCTCCTTGGCCCGGGTGAGACCCACGTAGCAAAGGCGTCGCTCCTCCTCGAGAGCCGAGGGGTCTTCCAGAGAGCGATAGCTGGGGAAGAGACCCTGCTCCATTCCCACCAGATACACCACCGGAAATTCCAAGCCCTTGCTGGCATGCAAGGTCATCAAGGTGACGCGGTCCTGCTCCGTGTCCTTGCTGTCAACGTCGCTGGCCAGGGCGGCTGAGGCCAGGAAATCTTCCAGGGAACCCTCATCGTTTTCCTCCTGATATTGCAAAGCAGCATTCACTAGCTCATTGAGGTTGCGGCGCCGGTCTTCGGCCTCATCGGTGCCTTCGGTGATTAACTCAGCCACATATCCGCTCTGCTCCATCACCCGCTGCACCAGTTCAGAAGGGGCGATGTCTTGAGCACAGGCCTGCAAGCCATTGATCAGCTCGCAAAACTGCAACAACCCCTTGGCCGAGCGGCCGCCCAAAGAACGAACTGCTTCAGCATCACGCACCACTTCCCAGAGGGGAATGCCGAGTTGGTTGGAGGCGTCAGTGAGTCGCTCGATCGTGGTTTTACCGATGCCACGCTTGGGGGTGTTGAGCACCCGCAAAAGGCTGACGGTGTCGGCGGGGTTCACCAGCAGCTTGAGGTAGGCGAGCACATCCTTGATCTCGCGGCGGTCATAGAAGCGCAGCCCCCCCACCACGATGTAGGGGACACCCCAGCGCACCAGCGACTCCTCCATCGCCCTCGACTGGGCATTGGTGCGATAAAGCACCGCCATATCGCCCCAGCTGAGATCGGGATGAGCCGCCTCGAGCATGCGCATGCGATGCACCACTGCCTCAGCCTCGGCGATCTCGTCATCGCATCGAGTGAGTGAGATTAATTCACCCTCCCCGCGGGTGGCACGTAGAACCTTGTCTATCCGCTCAGAGTTGTGGGCGATCAGGGCGTTTGCCGCCTCCAGGATCGTGGCGGTGGAGCGGTAGTTCTCCTCCAGCTTCACCATCGTGGCGGTGGTTTCACTGGCGGCCCCGTCACCAAAGTCGTCCTGAAAGCCCATCAGGATGGTGAAATCGGCGGCGCGGAAGCTGTAGATACTTTGGTCAGCGTCACCTACCACAAACACCGAGCGCCCATCCCAGTCGTCGTAGTCGGAGGGTTCAAGACCATTGGTCACCAGCAGCTTGATTAAGTCGTACTGGGTGCGGTTGGTGTCCTGGTATTCATCCACCAACACATGACGAAAGCGCCGGTGCCAGTAATTACGGATCTGCTCGTTCTGGCGCAGCAGCTGCACCGGCAAAAGCAACAGGTCGTCGAAATCGAGGGCGTTATTGGCGGCCAGGGCACGCCGATAGCGCCGGTAGGTCTCAGCCATCAACTTGCCCCGCTGGCCGCCCGCATCGGCTTCCAGCTGCTCCGGCATCCAGCCTTGATTCTTGGCGTTGCTTATCGCCCAGCGCACCTTCTTGGGCTCAAAGCGCTTGGGATCTAGCTGCAGCTCCTGAACCACGATCTCCTTCATCAAGCTCTGAACGTCGTTCTCGTCGTAGATCGAGAACTGACGAGTCCAGCTGAGCCCTTCTGGATCCTTGAACTTGTCGATATCGAAGCGCAACAGCCGGGCAAACAGGGCATGAAAGGTGCCAATCCACAGCTCTTTGATCACCTCGCGATAGATGCGCGAGCGCAGCTGGCGCTGCTCCACCGCCGGCAGAGTGCTCCAGGGCTGGCCAAACTGGCTCTGGGCCAGCTTCTGGGCAAGCAGAAGCTCCAGCCGCTCCTTCATCTCCCGGGCCGCCTTGTTGGTGAAGGTGACGGCGAGCAGATGGGCCGGATCGGCGCCATGGTGCCCGATCAGGTGGGCGATTCGGTGGGTGAGAGCGCGGGTTTTGCCACTGCCGGCACCGGCCACCACCAACAGGGGGCCAGTGTGGTGATCCACCGCCTTGCGCTGGGCGTCATTGAGGCCGGCGAGAAATGCACTCATTCCTCAGACCTTAAGCAAGGCGACGGGCCAACCTCTTCCGCCAGCGCTCGAAGCGCAGCTGCAGCAGGGAAGGGGGCCGCAGGGGCAGTTCACCGGTCTGCATTCGATCAATGTGGATGTTTATGGCCTCTAGGGCCTGGCGCCAGCGCTGGCGCAGCCGCGGTTCACTGAGCTCATCAAGCAGCTCTTCCAAGCGGCGCGGCGCAGGCAGCCAGGAAACTGGATCAGCCACCGCCGCAGCGATCCGCTCCCCGTCAGCGGCCAGGCTGCCCATACCGATCTGATGGGCCAAGCCATCGGGGTCGAGGTTGTCAGCCAGGGCGTGGTTAAGGCTGCTGAACAGCACGCAGCCACAGGCCAGGGCCTCGATTGGCGGCAGTCCAAAGCCCTCACTCACTCCACTGCAGCGCCAGTGGTCGGCGGAGTCATAAACCACCACCTTGGCGCTGTTGAACAGCCCCACCAAATCTTCCACCCAGCCGTCTTGCACAAGCACCGTGAGCCCGCGGGCCCGCAAGGCTGGCACTAGCTGCTCCAGCACATAGGCGCTGGTCTTGCGCCGCTGGACCAACACATCAACCGAGCGGCCGCCAGGTGCCGGCTCCGCGCAGGAGTTGTGGGAGCGATCACCTCGATTGATCCAACTGCCCTCCAGGGCGTTTGGCACCAGAAACAGGGGATTGCGGCTAGCCCACTGGCCCCAGTAGCCCAGGGTGTTGCGACTCACTGCCAGCACCGGCACCCCGGGGGGCAAGCGGAAGCCGTAGCCGCTGCTATGGGCGTGGTAAGCCACCGGCCGACCTCGCAACGCTCCTAACTGGCGCGGCACATCAAAGCCCCAGCTCACGATCCATAGGACGGCCGCGGCGGCCTCGCTCCCTAAGGGTTCAGCCCGGAGCAGATCAGCCAGGTAGGGCAGATCAGGCTCCCGCTGCCGATAGGTGACCAGTTGTGTTGGCAGCAGTTCGGCAAGCAGCCTGGCCGTCTGCTGTTCCACCAGCAGGCCGCCGCAGCGGTAGCGACCGCTGGTGCCAGGCACCAAAAAGCGAAGGGGGCGCAAGACACTCAGAGAATGCGGCCCGCCAACTCTGGCTCAGGCCGTCGCTACTTCAGTGCTGCCCGTACGCTGCCGCCTTGTGAGGAAGCCAAAAAGCACCTTGCCGATGGCCGCGATCAGATTGCCCTCCAATTCCTGGAACATGATCATGTTGAGATGAAAGGCGTGGTTCGCCTCCTCGACGATGCGATCGGCCCTTTCCTGATCAATCGGCAGGGCGTCCAAAGTGGCGCGGTAGTTGACTTTGAAGGACTTCTCGTCAGGAATCGAGTCGAATTCATAAAAGCGCAGACCGTCATGGTCTCCAAGGTTCATTGCCTTTTGGGCGATGTTCTTAAGAATCTGACCACCGGAAAGATCACCGATATAGCGGGTGTAGTGGTGGCCCACCAACAGCTCCGGGCACTCCTGCGCCACTTGGTGCAGACGCTCCACATACTGCTGGGCTCCAGGGGTGGGCTTAACCGCATTGCGCCAGTCAGCACCGAAGTAGAAGGCCAAATCCTTCTCGAGGCTTTCGCGCCGGTTGAGCTCAGGGAAAGCCACCGGGCCCACCACCGGATGCTCCCTAAGCCGGCCGAACTCCTCCTCCATCGCTGAGTAAACGAAATAAAGGTCGGCCACCAGGGTGCGGTAGCTGGCTTTATCCACCACCCCCTTCAGGAAGCAGCTCACGAAGCCGGTGTTCTCAGCCATTGTGTGGGCCTTTTTAGTGCCTTCACGAAGTTGGGAAGCAAGGGCGACGGCCATCTGAAGGGGGCGTTGTAAGGGCGGGAGGCAGATTAGGCGGCAGTTCTACTGGGGTGCCTGGCAAGGTTGCGAAGGGTTACGCCGCCAGGTTCTGATCGGCCTGCTCGGCACCACCGAACAGATCAAACAACTCCCGGGAAAACTGCTGCAACTTCTGCGCCACCTCGGTCTGGGGCAGATGACTGCCCGACGGCTGCCAGTCGCCCACGGTGGCCAGCCGCCAGCGCTCGCTTTCGTAGGTGAGACCTCGGATCGTTACCCCCAGCAGGCGAGGACGTTCAGACCTGCTCAGCCCAGGTGCCCCGTCAAGACGCAGCTGCACCAGAAACGAGCGGCACTGGCTGCGCGGACTCCAACCCGGTAGATGAAAGGAGAGATCCAGGCTCTCCTGCTCGGCAAAGGCACGGGTTAGGGCGTCGTCGCGCCAGGGGGTGAGGTTGGCTCGGGCGTCGGGGAAGTGGACCCGAAACAAGCTCGCAGCAGCAGCGATTGCCTGGGCAAGTGCGAGAGATCGGGCCTGATCGGCGGCATTCATGCCGTTTCCCCTGAGCAGAACCGCAACATGCTTAAAACCTAGGCTCGCCTCATCGCTTAGGCCGAACCGGTCAGTAACAGCCCATGTCAACAGCTAGCGCCGCCAGATTTGAGAAGCTGAACATTCCTACCAGCGGCACCGCAATTCGCTTCGAAAACGGTCAGCCGGTCGTGCCCAACGATCCGATTGTTCCCTTCATCCGTGGTGATGGCACTGGCGTAGACATCTGGCCCGCCACCCAAAAAGTGCTAGACGCAGCGGTAGCTCATGCCTACGGGGATGAGCGCCGGATTGAGTGGTTCAAGGTGTATGCCGGCGACGAGGCCTGCGACCTCTACGGCACTTATCAATATCTGCCCGAAGACACCCTGAGCGCCATCAAGGAGTACGGCGTGGCGATCAAGGGGCCCCTCACCACACCGATTGGCGGCGGCATCAGATCCCTCAACGTGGCCCTGCGCCAGATTTTTGATCTCTACTGCTGCGTACGTCCCTGCCGCTACTACGCCGGCACCCCCAGTCCCCATAAGCGGCCGCAAGACCTGGATGTGATCGTCTATCGCGAAAACACCGAAGACATTTATATGGGAATTGAGTGGGAAGCCAACGATCCGGTGTGCCTTGATCTGATCAAGCACCTCAATGAAGTGGTAATTCCAGCCAACGGCAAGCTGGGCCAGCGCCAGATCCCGGCGGGGGCTGGCATCGGCATCAAGCCGGTGAGCAAGCAAGGCAGCCAGCGCCACATCCGCAAGGCCATCCAGCACGCCCTACGCCTAGAAGGCGACAAGCGCCACGTGACCCTGGTGCACAAGGGCAACATCATGAAGTTCACCGAGGGCGCCTTCCGCGACTGGGGCTACGAGCTGGCCGGCACGGAATTCCGTGCCGACTGCGTCACCGAGCGGGAGAGCTGGATCCTCGACAACGTCGAGCGCAATCCCGGCCTGAGCATCGAGGCCAATGCCCGCATGATCGAGCCCGGCTACGACAGCCTCACCCCCGAGAAGAAGGCCGCCATTGATACCGAGGTGCAGGGCGTGCTCGAGGCCATCGGCATCAGCCACGGCGGCGGCAACTGGAAGCAGATGGTGCTGGTGGACGACCGCATCGCCGACAGCATCTTTCAGCAGATCCAGACCCGCCCCGCCGACTACTCGATCCTCGCCACTCTCAACCTCAACGGCGACTACATCTCCGATGCCGCCGCTGCCGTTGTGGGAGGCCTGGGCATGGCCCCCGGCGCCAACATCGGCGACAACGCTGCCATCTTCGAGGCCACCCACGGCACCGCGCCAAAGCACGCTGGCCTCGATCGCATCAACCCCGGCTCGGTAATCCTCAGCGGCGTGATGATGCTCGAGTTCATGGGCTGGCAGGAGGCCGCTGACCTGATCACCGCAGGCCTGAGCGCAGCCATCGCCAACAGCGAAGTCACATACGACCTAGCCCGGCTGATGGAACCTCCCGTGGAGCCGGTGAGCTGCAGTGGCTTCGCTGATGCTGTGATTCGCCACTTCGGCGGATGAACACTGACCCCTGCGTGCACTGCGGCTTCTGCCTGCCCACCTGCGCGAGCTATCGGGTTCTGGGAACGGAGATGGATTCACCCCGGGGCCGCATCTACACCCTCAAGGCGATCGCCAACGGTGAACTGACCCTCGACGCCACCGTGGCGAAACACTTCGACAGTTGCCTGGGCTGTCTCGCCTGCGTAACCGCCTGTCCATCAGGAGTGCGCTACGACCAACTGATCGAGGCGACGCGCCCCCAGCTCAATGCCCCGGAACTGCGCAGTTCAGCCCAGCAGGCATTTCGCAAGCTGCTGTTTGCCCTACTTCCCTACCCTGCGCGGCTTCGGGCCCTGCTCACGCCGCTGCGCCTTTACGCCGGCACGCCGCTGCAGGCCCTGGCCCGCCGCAGTGGGCTCACCCGCCTGTTCGGCCCCCAACTGGAGGTTCTCGATCAGCTGCTGCCTCCCTTGCCGCCGGCCAGCTTCCGCGACGACTTCCCCCTAGTGGTGCCCGCCCAGGGTCCTCGCCGCGCCCGGGTTGGGCTGGTGCTTGGTTGTGTGCAGCGTTTATTTGATCCAGCTGTGAACCAAGCCGCCGTGCGGGTGCTGAGCGCCAACGGCATCGAGGTGGTGATCCCCCCTGCCCAGGGCTGCTGCGGCGCCGTGACCCACCACCAAGGTGAACTGAGTCAAACCAACGAGCTGGCAATCGGCTTGATCCAAAGCTTCGAGGCCGTAGTGGGCCCAGGCAAGCCCGCCGGGGCTGACCCTCTCGACGCCGTTTTGGTGGCAGCTTCCGGTTGCGGCCACACCATGAAGGCCTACGGACGGCTCACCGGCAGCAGCTTCTCTGCCCCGGTCGCGGATATTCAGGAGTTCCTCGCCGATCTCGGCCTAAGCCAGCAATTCCTCGGCGCCCTTAAGCCTCTTAGCCACGCTGACGGAGAAACAGCCAGTGCCGCACGCCCGCTCCGACTGGCTTATCACGATGCCTGCCACATGCTGCACGGCCAGGGCATCAGCAGCCAGCCCCGGCAACTACTCGCCGCCATTCCCCACATCCAGCTGCGCGAAGCGACAGAAGCGGGAGTGTGCTGCGGCAGCGCCGGCATCTACAACCTGGTGCAGCCTGAAGAGGCAGCCGCCCTTGGGGAGCTCAAAGCCAAAGACTTGGCCGGCACCGGGGCCGAGCTGGCTGTTAGCGCCAATATCGGCTGCAGCCTCCAGATCCGGCGCCACCTGCAGGAGCTGCCCCAGCCGATCCAGGTGCTGCACCCGATGCAGTTACTAGAGCAAAGCTACAGCGGTTGAGCCAACCAATCCCGGATCAGCCACCAGCCAAAAGGCGCCTACTGAATATTCTGAGCTTCGGTTTGGCCGCTGCTGTGGGCGGCACGATTGGGGGCGGCATCCTGCGCACTCCGGGTCTGGTAGCAGCACAGTTGACCTCGTTTCCTTTAGCAGAGGAGACGAATTAATCCGCGTCTGCCAAACCTTCCATCCAGCGCCAGGCCAGCCGCAGGGTGTCCCCATCACCGAGGTTGCCGGGGAAGGTGAGCACCGGCAATGGCTCTGGCAAATCAGCTAGCACTAAAGAAAGCCCGGGCAGCAGCTGCCCTTTCAACTCGACCGCCGCCAGAGCAAGACCATCGGCCAGCAGGGTGTGGGTAGTGATGCCCCCTTTGCTGATCAGGTAACCAAGCTGAGGCGCCAGGGCAGCAGCCAGCCGGGCCATCAGCGCCGCCAGAGCATCGCCTAAGCGACGGCGCTGAGCCACTGACGCGCACTGGAGTTCACCTCGGCTGGTATAGAGCACAGGTGTTTGCCCCTCGGCCAGCACTCGCCGCAACTGATTCAGCCAGTCGGCCTCTAGGAAAGCCAGCAGGGGCTCCGGCAGGGGGGCCTCCAGCAACCGAGCCAGCTTGGCAACTGGCAACTCCAGCCCCACGCAGCGGGGCTCCGCCAGCAGCTGCGTCAACTGCGCATCAGCTAAAGGCACATGGGAACCCACCAGCACCATGCCGGGCTTAGAGCGGCGCAACCGGGCCAGGGCAGTCCCAACCAGGGGCTGGGGCGGCAAAGCCGCTAAGGCCTGGATCCAACTAGCCGCCGACTGCGAAAGAACCATCCTGGGCCAGGACTGGCGCACCACCTCGGCAAGGGCGGCCAGTTGCTCAGGCCTTTCAGCATCAACGGCCACCACAGGGCCGCCATCGATGGCCGCCAGTCGCTCCGCCAAAGCCTGGCCGCCATCCCCGGCGGCGTAATCCAACTCGGCGCCCGTCAGACGCTGCACCTGGTGAGCGGCTATACGGCCACTGCTTTTTCCTTCCACCCAAACCGGTAGATAGCTGCTGGAGTAGCCAAACAGTCGGTCGCGGGCAAAGGCGGTTTCGTGGACGGGCTGGCCGTCTAAGCGATGAACCCCATCCACGGTGGTGCGGCCTCCCTCAAAAAAGGCTGGGATCAACAGGGTGGCAGCAAAGGGTCCGAGCTCGGCCGCGATCACCTCCACCTCTAAAGGGAAGTGGCCCCGCAGGGTGGAGTCGCCGCGACTCACCAACCACCAACGCTCAATACCAGCTAGGGGTAACGCCGCGGCAAGGGACCTACAGATCTGGCGCACCCGCTCCGCGGCTGCTTCCGGCGCAAGGGCCCGGGTGTTAGCAAGCAGAAACAACAACGGCGAAGGGTGCCGCAGCCCCGCCTCCAGGCTTGCGGCATCCCAGCGCAGCAGCAAAGGACAGCTGTGCACCGTCTGGGAGCCGGTGGGGTCATCGTCGATGACGATGATTTTGAAGGAGGCGGCCATGGCACCATCGTGCCGTGATGACTCCGGAGCCCAGTGAGTTGCAGGAGCTGGTGCGCGAGCTGCACCAGCAGGCTGAGCCCTGGCAACCCGCCGGCATGGGCACCCGGCTCAGCTGGGGTCCGCCCATTAAGGGCGCCAGCGCCACTGTGAGCTGTAGAAGACTGAGCGGCATCGTTGAATACAGCCCTGGCGATTTCACTGTGACGGCCCTCGCCGGCTCGCCGCTGGTCGAATTGCAAGCCGAACTGGCCCACCACAAGCAATGGCTAGCAGTTGACTGGCCCTGGGGCAGCGGCTCAGACGGCCAAGCCAGCGGCAGCCTGGGCGGACTGGTGGCCAGAGGGTTAGCAGGCGGACTGCGCCAGCGTTATCTCGGCTTGCGCGACCAGATAATTGGCCTGGAATTGATCCGCAGCGACGGCATCCGCGCCCGGGCAGGGGGCAAGGTGGTGAAAAACGTGGCCGGCTACGACCTGATGCGCTTGATGACAGGCAGCTGGGGAGCCTTAGGCCTGATCAGCAGCCTCACGCTTCGCACAATGCCGGAGCCACCTCAGCGGCGCGGTTTATTGCTTAACGGGCCGCTCGAAGCCCTTGGCCAACTGGCCGCCTGGCTGTTGGGCTCAAGCCTCAGCCCGGAGCGGATCGACTGGTGGCGACCGCCTCTCCTACAAGGGGACGAAACCGGACTGCTGATCAGCTTGGCCAGTATTAACGCCCACACTCTCGATGAGCAGATCTGCTGCATCGCCGCCAAAGCTGCTCCCTTATTAATTTCGGCCCAAGCTCTTGAGCCTGCCGAACTCGCAAGCCTGGTAGGCCAAAGCCAAGGAGCTGAGACTGAGGCCAGCGACTGGTTGTTGCGGCTGGCAGTGCGACCTCGTCTGGCCACTACCTTGCTCTCGGATCCATCCCTGACAGGTTTGCCTGTTGTCCTTGGTGCAGGCAGCGGCCTAGGCCTCAGCTGGGCAACTGCATCAGCCCTGCCTACCTACAAGGTGGAGGCGCTAAGGCGCCATTGCCAGCAGGGTGGCGGCTACCTGACGGTGCTGCGCCAACCAACCAGCACCAAATTGCCGGCCTGGCTGGATGCCCCATCGCGGCCCATGATCGAAGCAATCAAGCGGCAGTTTGACCCGAAGCAGCAACTGTCGCGCGGGCGTCTGCCTGGAGTGGAGCCGCCCCGGAGCTGAGACCGGCGATCCAGTCGAGCAGGGCAGCGTTCACCTGGTCCGGCACTTCATCGTGGGGACAGTGACCCGCCTCGAGCACCACCTCGCTGGTGTTGGCAGGGGCATGGCGCTGGAAAGCAGCCCGTCTGCCCACGGCGTTGATCCAGGGATCCCGGATGCCCCAGAGCAAAAGCAACGGACATGTCAGCTGGACAAACAACTCATCGAGTGGCTGGCCGCGGGGGATGTCAAACACTGTGCGAAAAACACCAAAGGCCCCGGGATCAAGCGATGGCCGCCGTATCGCCTCCACCAAAGCTTCATCGACGTTGGTCTTATCGACATACACCTGGTTGAGGGTGCGGCGAATCGTTGCTGGCCGGCGCAGGTTTTCAAACAACAACCGCTGCAGCACCGGACTCTTGAGTAGGGCTCCAGAAATGGTCTGGCGTGTGATCGCTCCCCAACCCTTAGGCGGCGCCTGCTCATCGCTAAAAGGCCCGGCTGCATTCAGTAGCACCACCCCGGCTGCTTGATCCCCTAGGGCCGCCCCAGCCGCTAGGGCTGAAAAACCGCCAAGGGAGTTGCCCGCCAGCACCGTCGGCCGACCGATGCGCTCGCTCACGTATGCGGCCAGCTGATCGCGCCATAGGGAGCCGCCGTAGGCCAGCTCAGCGGGCTTTGCACTACGGCCAAAGCCCAGCAGATCGATGGCGTGCACCTCATGGCGCAGGGCCAGGGCGGGAATGTTGTGGCGCCAATGGTCTGTGGAAGCACCGAAGCCGTGCACCAGCAGGATCGCGGGGCCCTCGGGCTCAGGCGGCGCCGCCGCGATTGCATGCACTGGATGGCCGGCGTAGCTCCAGGGCTGGGTTGCACACAAGGAAGCCACCATGGTCAGTTCGGGGGTGGTCGATGCTAGATAAAACTGCAGCGTGCCATTGCCTCTCACCAGCCCTGACTGGAGCCCCTTCCTGCCAGGGATCGCCCTGTGGGCCCTAGCCCTCTACCTCCCCTTGAGCGGCCCCCTGGGGCGCCTGGAGGAAGCCCTGGCCGCGGGCTCCCTGCCAAGCGCTGTTCAACAGGTGATGTTGGTGCTCAGCAGCTTGCTGCTTGCCCTGGCTATCGGGGTGCTGGCTGACCTTGGCCTGAGCTGGGCCCTGGGTCCCGACTGGGCCAGCAGCCTCGGCCTGATCGCAGCCGGCTGGGGCCTTTTCACAACACTCGCCAGTCGAGCCAGGGAAGACGGGGAATGATCGCTGGTGTGCGGGCCCGATAGGTGGCGTAATCGAGATGGGCACTTTCAAGGGCCCGCTCCTCACGGCGCGCCTTACCGCCCAGCAAGGCCGCCAGGGCCAGCAGCAAGGCCAGATGCAGCAGGCTGCCCAGGGCCAAACTCACCCCTAAGGAACAAAGCAGCACCGCTTGATAGAGGGGGTGACGGCAACGGCCATAAGCCCCGCTTGTCACCAATGGGGCGCCAGGGATCGGATCAGGCAGGGGCGTAAGGCTGGAGCCCAGCCCCCAAAACGCCTGGGCCGCCATCACCAGACCCAGCAGCAGCACAATGCCGCCGGCCATGGCCAGCGGCAGGGGCCAGGCATAACCCCAGGCACCGGGAGCAGGCCAGGGCGGCAGCAGGTGGGCAGCAATCAGGGCCAACTGAGCCAGCAGCCACCACTCACCGTGGCGGTTGTCTAGCCAGCCCCCCCAACTCAGGCCCCAGCGCTCAGGTTGGAATTTCGGCAAGTGGATCAAGATCCGGACCTCCAGCGCTGCCACCTAGCACCAGTCTGAGCAGGATCGGCGCCAGGAAGGTCGTGCCGATCACCATCAACAAGATTGCTGCCTCCAGCGGCTTTGTAAGCAGGCCAGCCTGGGTACCCAGGCCAAGAAAAATCAAACCCACCTCGCCTCGGGGCATCATCCCCAAACCCACCACCAACCGGTTGGTTTTCTCTTTGCTGAAATAGCTCCAGCCGGTTGCCACCTTGCCGGCAATCGCCACGGTTAGCAGGAAGGCCGCCACGATCAACCCCTCCCTGTTTTCGGGGTTCAGCGGATTGAGCACCGATAGATCCATACCGGTGCCAATCAGCACAAAGAAGATCGTGGCAAACAGAGCCACCAAAGGCTTAACGGTTTCCCGGATTGCATGGATGTGCTTCGAAGAACTGAGAATCAGGCCTGCAGCGAAAGCGCCAAGAGCCGCTTCCAGGCCGATCGCCTGGGCCACAAAGCAGCAGAGCGATAAAACCACGAAAGCCGCCACCACCACTTCGCCAGGGGCCTTGAGCTGATCGAGCAACCAGTCGAACAAAGGAGCAGCTGTGCGGCTCAGAAACAGGGCTGCCGCCACAAACACCGCTGCTGCTGCAACCAACTTCAAAATCGGGCCAGGGCTGAAGCCTTCGCCACCAGCCAGGCTCACCACCACCGCCAAAATTACGATCCCCAGTATGTCGTCAAGTACGGCTGCGCCAATTACGGTTTGCCCCTCACGGGTGCGCAGAAACTTCAACTCACCAAACACGCTGGCGGTGATGCCAATGCTGGTGGCCGTCATCGCCGCACCGGCGAAGATCGCTGGAATCAAGGGCACATGGAAGAGGTAATAAAGCCCAGCAGTGCCAAAAGCAAAAGGAAGCACTACCCCGGTTACAGCAACAGTGGTGGCCTGGGCACCCACCGCTACAAGCTCATCAAGCTCGCTTTCGAGTCCGGTGAGAAACAACAGGGCAAACAGGCCGATCTGGGAGATCGCCTGCAGATTCGGAAAGGTCTCGGCGTAGATCTCCTGCACCATTTCCGGGGAGAGGTCGGCCAGAGAGCTGAGCAAGCCCAAACCCCAACTGCTGAGTTGAACTTGAGTTTCAGGCGGCACGATCAAGTGCAGGCCGGAGACGCCAATCAGAACGCCAGCAACCAGCTCGCCCAGAATCGTGGGCAGCTGCACCCGCATCATCAGCTCCGCCAGCAGCCTGGCAGCCACGAAGATCACTAAAAACTCGCCCACCGAAATCAGGGTTTCAGCAACTTCGGATTGGTGGCTGCCGATTTCAAGCAAAAGCACTGGCAGAACCATGGAAAGGCGTGTGTGCAGCGGTGAGAGAAGTGACCCTAAATCCGCCCCCGCCTAAGTAATTAGGCCCTGATCTCTATTCGTGGGTGGAGTTGGGATTTGGCAACCATCGTTACGGTTTGAATTTTGGGTTGATGACGCTGGAAATGACAGAGCAAATGCTGCGTCTCGATCGACCGTTTCAATTTGGCTCTTGATGTGAATGAGCTGGCTGCTGACATTGGCTGGTGCGCCAGCCAAGTGAAAGGGCGTAAGAGGGAGCGATCTGTCACCAACTGGCGATCGAAACCTCTGCTCGCACCGGCCCATACGGGAGAATTACTCATATGAGCGATATCCAACCCAGCAACCTGCGTCTTCCCACCCCAGGCTGCTATGCCGACCCGGATCGCAGTGGTCTGACCGCGGAAAACGTGTTTGACGGCATGACCGAGCATCTTTTCTTCACGCTTGGGAAGCTCGCCCCCACCGCCAGTCGACACGACCTCTACATGGCGCTCAGCTATGCGGTGCGCGACCGGCTGATGACCCGCTACCTGGCCGGCATCGAAGCCCTGCGCAAGACCCCAACCCGCGTAGTGGCCTACCTGTCTGCGGAATTTCTGATCGGTCCCCAGCTGGGCAACAACCTGCTGATGCTCGGCATTCAAGAAGAGGCGGCCGAAGCCTTACGCCGCTTCGGCATCGACGACATCAACGACCTCCTCGATGTTGAGGAGGAGCCGGGCCTGGGGAATGGTGGTCTCGGCCGGCTGGCCGCCTGTTTCCTGGAATCGATGGCCTCGCTGGAGATCCCAGCTACCGGCTATGGCATCCGCTATGAATTTGGCATTTTCGACCAGCTAATTCGTGACGGCTGGCAGGTCGAGGTCACTGACAAGTGGCTCAAAAGCGGCTGGCCTTGGGAGCTGCCCCACCCGGATCAAGCCTGCTTTGTGGGCTTTGGTGGCCGCACTGAGAGCTATCGGGATGACGACGGCATCTACCGCTCGCGCTGGATCCCGGCCGAACACGCCATCGGCATTCCCCACGACGTACCGGTGCTGGGCTACCGGGTGAACACCTGCGACCGGCTGCGACTCTGGCGGGCTGATGCCACGGAAACCTTCGACTTTTATGCCTTCAACATCGGCGACTACTACGGCGCCGTGGAGGAGAAAGTAGGCAGCGAAACACTCTCCAAAGTGCTCTATCCCAACGACGGCACCGACGAGGGTCGCCGGCTGCGGCTGAAGCAGCAGCACTTTTTCGTGAGCTGCTCGCTACAGGACATGATCCGCAGCCTTGATGCCCGCGGCATCCCAATCACGGATTTCCCCGATCACTGGGCGGTGCAACTAAACGACACCCACCCATCGATTGCGGTAGCTGAATTGATGCGTCTGCTGATCGATGACAAACATCTCGACTGGGATGCCGCCTGGACCATTACCAGCCGCTCTCTCTCCTACACCAACCACACCCTGCTACCGGAAGCCCTCGAGAAGTGGGGCCTGGGGCTATTTGGCTCTCTGCTACCCCGCCACTTGGAGCTGATCTACGAGATCAACCGCCGCTTCTTACAACAGGTGCGCCTGAAATACCCGGGCAACGAACAAATCCTGAGCAAAGTCTCGATCATCGATGAAGAGGGCGATAAGGCCGTCCGCATGGCCAATCTGGCCACCGTGGCTTCCCACCACGTCAACGGCGTCGCAGCCCTGCACAGCGAACTGGTCAAAACCGAGTTGTTTCCAGAATTCGCGGCCCTATGGCCCGAGAAATTCACCAATGTCACCAACGGCGTCACACCGAGGCGCTGGGTGGCCCTGGCCAATCCCCAGCTGGCGGCCCTGCTGAATGAATCGATTGGCACCGGCTGGATTAACCATCTCGATGAGCTGCGCCGCCTGGAGCAGTTCGTCGACGACAGAAGCTTCCTCGAGCGCTGGGAAGCCACCAAACTGGGCGTTAAGGGCCAGCTGAGTAATTACATCCATCGCCACACGGGTGTGCTGGTCGATCCCACCTCCCTGTTCGATGTGCAGGTGAAGCGGATTCATGAGTACAAGCGCCAACACCTCAATGCACTACAGGTAGTTGCCCAATACCTGCGCATCAAGAATGGTCAGGCTGAGGGCATGGCCCCGCGCACGGTGATCTTTGGCGGCAAGGCCGCACCGGGTTACTACATGGCCAAGTTAATTATTCGTTTTATCAACGGCATCGCCGAAACTATCAACGCCGACCCCGACATGGAAGGGCGGCTACGAGTGATATTCCTGGCCGATTACAACGTCAAGCTAGGGGAACGGGTCTACCCAGCCTCAGACCTCTCTGAGCAAATCTCTACTGCCGGCAAAGAAGCATCCGGCACTGGCAACATGAAATTCGCCATGAATGGGGCGCTGACCATTGGCACTCTCGACGGTGCAAACGTGGAAATTCGCGACCAGGTTGGTGGCGAGAATTTCTTCCTATTTGGCAAGACAGCTCAGGAAATCTCCGAGCTGGCCAAGTCTGGTTATCGGCCTTGGGAGCTGATCGGTGGGATGCCGGAGTTGACTGAGATCCTGCGACTGGTCGAGCAGGGACACTTCAGCAATGGGGATGGCGATCTATTCCGGCCGCTACTGCAAAACCTCACCGGGCAAGATCCCTTCTTCGTGCTTGCCGACTTCAACGACTATCTGCGAGCCCAATCCGATGTAGATCAGGCCTGGGCAGACAGGGGGCGCTGGAATCGCATGTCATTGCTGAATTCAGCCCGCAGCGGCTTTTTCTCTTCAGATCGCTCAATTCGCGACTACGCAGAACGGATCTGGAGAGCCGAAAGCTTCCCGGTCACCATCACATGCGAGCTCGACTAACCAGGCAGATCTGGAGTTTGGTGAAGCAGCCGATTCAGCCTCAGGCGATCGGCATTGAGGGGATCGGGAGCCAGCTCACCGGCCACTTCCCGAAATTTTTGCTCCACTTCGTCGGGCACCCGCACATCAAAGATGCGCTCCATTAGTGCCTCTATAGAAAAGAGATGGGCGTTGATGTTCTCGAGATCAGCCATGGCCTGCTGGAAGGCGTCGGGCTCAGCGTCCTGATCCTCAACCGCAGCTGTGCCTGCCCCATGGCCGGGAGGCGAGGCATTGTTTTGACTGCTGGCAGTCTCAGTTGCCTCCTGCTGCTTTTGCAACTCTTCCATCACCCGACCTGACAAGGTGCGAAAAGATTGCAGCGCAGCCCAACTGAGCTCCTGCTGCTGACGCAGGGTGGGATTTTCACGGATCAATCGGTCGTGTTCCCGATAGAACCGCTGGCAATCAGGGCATTGGCAGGGCTCTTCTGGCACCGCACTCCCTTTACTTCTCAATCTCCATCATGACACTTACGCCGCCAAGGGGATCTCAATCGAGGTCACCACGTTGATCACGTCGCGCAGCCGCATCGAATCGGCAAACCAGCCCATGGCTTGCTCTGTATCACCACTCCGCTCAGCATCGGTGGCCTGCTCTTCATGAGCCTCAGCTAGCAGGGCAAGCCAGCAAAGGCAGCGGGCTTGAACCACCGAAAGATCGAGCTCATCAGGTTGGCTGTCGGCGATGCGTTCGCTCTCCTGCTGCACCAGCAGGCGTAGACGCAAATCGTGAAGCTGGGTCATCGCGATCAAACGACTTACGCCACGCTAGCCCCGGTGCTGCAAATGGGTAGACCACCACCTGTAGCGCTCGCTACCCCTACCAATGAAGGGGTGGCTGGGCTTTTGAGGGACGGGGCTGGCGGGACTCGAACCCACGACCTACGGTTTAGGAAACCGTCGCTCTATCCGGCTGAGCTACAGCCCCTTGCCGTCATTATGGGTTGTGAAAGCAGGCGAGGTGATCGCAATCAGGGTTGCAGCAACTCCTCGGAGATAGCTGAAGCGTCTGGTTGAGGAAAGTCCGGGCTCCCCAATGGCCAGGCTTGCTGGGTAACGCCCAGTGCGGGTGACCGTGAGGACAGTGCCACAGAAACACACCGCCGATGGCAGGGGGCTCGCCCCCCGCACAGGC
>JAQCGH010000027.1 GCA_027620015.1 Cyanobacteriota bacterium | reverse complement strand
GCCCAGAGGCCTTCATCCCTCACGCGGCGTTGCTCCGTCAGGCTTGCGCCCATTGCGGAAAATTCCCCACTGCTGCCTCCCGTAGGAGTCTGGGCCGTGTCTCAGTCCCAGTGTGGCTGATCATCCTCTCAGACCAGCTACTGATCGATGCCTTGGTGAGCCTTTACCACACCAACTAGCTAATCAGACGCGAGCTCATCCTCAGGCGAAATTCATTTCACCTCTCGGCATATGGGGTATTAGCGGCCGTTTCCAGCCGTTATCCCCCTCCTGAGGGCAGATTCTCACGCGTTACTCACCCGTCCGCCACTAACCCGAAGGTTCGTTCGACTTGCATGTGTTAAGCACGCCGCCAGCGTTCATCCTGAGCCAGGATCAAACTCTCCGTTGTAGTTCATGTCCTTTTGGCTTTCGCCTCAACTTGAATTGCTTCTCACCCGCTTTGACCCACTGGCGCAGGTCTCACAGTTGGAGCCCCTTCCTCTGACAGAAGGTTTCAAAGAGTGCATTCAGAAATTGCTTTCCTCTTGACTTTCCCGAATCCCAGATCCGGTCGCGCTCGCCTCTCCTATCGGCACACCAGCTAATGCTTCCTCGTGAGAAGGAAACAAAAACCAACCAACAGGCGCGTCACGCTTGTTCTTTTTTGACGGGACCTCACACCTTTACTGCTATTTCCGTCACTAGCTGATCTCTCAACTATTAAACCAAAGCTCCAACACCCTCCCTCTCAGGCGGTGCAGGCTCCCTTGATCCCGTGACACAGTAAAAGCGTCAGTTCCTAAACTTTTTAGTTGTCCAGGTGCTTCCGCTTCCTCCCCCTCTCGGGAGTTCTCGGCGGAACGCCGCTTCTCAGCGACTTAGAAAACCTACAGCATCGTTGGCTCTCGCCTCCTTAGCCATAAGCCTGCTCGCTTCTGGGTTCTCACCATTGCGCGCAGTCCAAAAGCTTATCACCTTCGTTGCCTGCATGGCAAGAATTGGTGTATGCGTAACAGCGCGTCGAGCCAAAGCCATGGCGGTCAAACGCTTGCGTGCATCCCATCAACGCCATCCCCTGCTAACAGCCACAAAGCCCTCAAGGGCGCCCGCTCAGCCTCCTGACTTCTATTAGGGAGAAGAGGCTCACAGAACTCCTCTGAGGACAGGGCAAAGCGGCTGAAAGAGCCTCTCTGGAATGGCATTAAAAAGCCGCGAGCAAGTCGCGGCTTAATAGAGACCGATGAGGAAGCGCACCTAAGTGGTTTGCTTCTAAATCTCAGAACAGACCAAGGGTGAGAGACTTATCGATCGGCATGGCTGCACCAATACCGAGGTAAATCGCAAACGCCGTGCCGAACAAAAAGGTGGCCATTGCCACTGGTCTACGGAAGGGGTTTTGAAACTTGTTGAAACTCTCAATAAATGGCACCAGCATCAGACCCAAGGGGATCATCGTTTGCAAGGCAATGCCCAAAAGCTTGTTCGGAACAACCCTAAGGATTTGGAAAACCGGATACAAATACCACTCAGGCAGGATCTCGAGCGGAGTTGCAAACGGATCAGCCTTGTCACCCAGCATGGCGGGGTCCATTACTGCCAGACCAACCATGCAGCCAATGGTCCCGAGGATTACCACCGGGAACATGTAGAGGAGATCATTTGGCCAGGCTGGTTCACCGTAATAATTGTGACCCATACCCTTTGCCAACTTGGCGCGGAGCTTGGGATCGGTGAGATCGGGCTTCTTAAGGATGTGCATGGCAGCTGCCGGCAGCAGGGATCTTTGAGGTGTTGGTGTGGAGCTTAAGAGAGAGGATTCAGGAAGCGAGAGGCTTCGAATCAATAGGTCACAAGGGGCCAGAAATGCCCTGTTTCCGAATCATCAGGAAGTGCATCAGCATGAAAACGGCCAGCAGCCAGGGCATCACAAAGGTGTGCAGACTGTAGAAGCGAGTCAGGGTGGACTGACCAACACTCTCTCCACCACGAAGAAGCTCCACCATGAAATCACCGATGACAGGCACGGCGGCGGGAACACCAGAGACGATTTTCACAGCCCAGTAACCGAGCTGATCCCAAGGCAAGGAATAACCGGTAACCCCGAAGGAAACCGTTATCACCGCCATTGTGACGCCAGTAACCCAGGTGAGCTCCCTTGGGCGTTTGAAACCACCTGTGAGATAGACGCGGAAGACGTGCAGGATCAGCATCAGCACCATCATCGAGGCACTCCAACGGTGCACAGATCTGATCAGCCAGCCAAAGCTGACGTCAGTCATGAGGTACTGAACAGAGGTATAGGCCTCAGCAACAGTTGGCTTGTAGTAGAAGGTCATCGCAAACCCAGTGGCAAACTGGATCAGGAAGCAAACCAGGGTGATGCCACCGAGGCAATAAAAAATGTTGACGTGAGGGGGGACGTATTTCGAAGAGATGTCATCGGCAATCGACTGGATCTCAAGGCGCTCGTCGAACCAGTTGTAAACCGGGTTCGATGCCTGTCCAGAGTTTCCAGCAGGAGTATTCGCCATGCAACTTCGTGCTTTGGTAGCGAGAGTCTACCGATTACCTCGAGCAGCTTGTGAGTGTCCCTCCCCCTAGGACAGCACCTTCTCAACCGTTTGCAACAGCCGTGAAAAACCGGTTGGCAACACTGCTGTTGCAGTTACTTGGCAGCGTGCTGGCCGTGGCCCTGCTGGCTGCTCCCAGCGCCACGGGCTTGGCCCTCAGCGATACCCAGCAGCTTGTGGTTGAGGCATGGCGCCTGGTGAACCAGAGCTACGTGGATCCAGGACGATTTGAAACAGTGCATTGGAAGCGGCTGCGCCAAAAGGCCCTCGAGCAGCCAATTAACAGCTCAGGCGATGCATACGACGCCATCGAGGCAATGCTCGCCCCCCTTGGGGATCCCTACACCCGACTTTTGCGGCCTGCCGACTACGCCACACTGCGCTCCAACACGCAGGGCACCGTGACCGGAGTGGGACTGCAACTGGGCTTGCGTAGCAACGACCAAGCAGTGGTTGTGATTGCCCCGCTGGAAGGCTCCCCCGCCGCTGAAGCCTTAATTCCTAGTGGCGCCGAGTTGCTGCGGGTGGATGGCCAGGCCACTGAGGTTCTGGGGCTGGAACGCACCGCAGCCGCCCTGCGAGGCCCCGCCGGGAGCCAAGTGCTAGTGCAATTCAATCTGCAAGGGCAGTCCCACGAAGTGGAGCTCGAACGGAGAGAGGTGGAGTTGCGTCCGGTGCGCAGCAAGCGTCTTCGGGTCGGGGAGCACACCCTCGGCTACCTGCGTATCACCCAATTTTCTGAACCGGTGCCCCAGGACGTACAGGAAGCCCTCGCCGATCTAAGCAGCAAGTCGATCGAAGGGCTGATTCTTGATCTGCGTAACAACTCGGGCGGACTGGTGAGCGCCGGATTAGCCGTGGCCAACGACCTACTAAATGGCGAGCCGATCGTGGAAACCCAGGACCGAGATGGACTCAGCTCTCCCCAACAGGCAAACCCAGGCATGCTCTTCGATGGGCCAATGATCACCCTGGTGAACAGAGGCACAGCTAGTGCCAGCGAAATCCTGGCGGGTGCCCTTCAAGACAACGGCCGCAGTGAGCTTGTGGGAGCTCGTACCTTCGGCAAAGGCCTGATTCAGACCCTGATACCCCTAGGTGACACCAGCGGCCTGGCCGTGACCGTGGCCCGGTACCTCACCCCAAGCGGCAGAGACATTCAGCACCAAGGAATCTTGCCGGATCAAGTGCTGCCCGAACCTGAACCCTTAGATCCAGGCGGTGACGGCGACAGCTGGCTTGATGCCGCGGAACGCTTGCTGGCCAGTCGGCTTGAAGCGAACCTTTAAAAGTGGGGGAGCGCATCTATCACGATCCGCTGCATGGTGCGATTCGACTCGATCGCACCGATCCAGCTGAAGCCCTGGTAATCGACCTGATCGATTCCGCTCCTTTCCAGCGCTTGCGGAGAGTGCGTCAGTTGGGGCCAGCTTTTCTGACCTTCCATGGAGCCGAGTCCAGCCGCTTTACCCATTCCCTCGGGGTGCTGCACCTAGCCCGCCTAGCCCTGCAACAGCTGGAGCGACACCATCTCGAACTGGCGGAACATCGAGCCGTGCTCTACGCCGCGGCCCTGCTGCACGATGTGGGGCACGCTCCCCTGAGCCACTCCGGTGAGGAGATGTATGGGCTGCACCACGAGGCTTGGTCGGGGCGTCTGATCAGGGAGCATCCGGCCTTGCACGACCGTCTCGAAGCCCACGCCCCCGGCACGGCATGCGCCGTGGCCGACCTGCTGGAGCACGGACGCTATCCCTGCCAGCCGATCAAGGCATTAGTGAGCAGCCAGCTGGACTGCGACCGACTCGATTACCTGGTCCGCGATAGCTACAGCACTGGTACGAACTACGGCAGACTGGATTTAGAGCGCATCCTGGCCGCCTTCACCTTGGCTCCTGATGGCCAGCTGGCGATCACTCCCAAGGGGCTCATGGCCGTGGAGCACTACCTAGTGGTGCGCAATCTGATGTATCGCAGCGTCTACAACCACCGGCTCAATGTGGTGTGTAACTGGCTGCTCAACCAAGCCATCGCCACCGCCCGGCGCCTGGGACCAACGCGGGTTTGGGCCGACCCGGTGATGAGCCGCTGGTTGTGGCATTGCGAAGCTCTCGATCTGGAAACATTTCTTGCTAATGACGACCTCCGCACCGGTTACCACCTGATGCGCTGGATGGAAGAGGGCCCGGCCGAACTTCAGGATCCTTGTGGTCGCCTGCTGAAGCGGCGTCTGCTTAAGGCCACCGATGTAAGTCACTGCAGCCCAGCCCAGCGATTGGAACTCCTGGCTGCAGCCAGGCAGCTAAGCGAGGCCGAGGGCCATAGCGCCGAAACCAGCTGCGGCCTGCAGCAGCGCCAGAGCCGCGGTTATTACCCCTACAAAAGTGGGCTGCGCATCTGGGATGGCGAGCACCTACAGGCCCTTGAGCAGCGTTCAAGCCTGGTGCAAAGCCTCACTGTTGCAGTGGAGCTGGCTTGGCTGATCCATCCCCGTGAGGTGGCGCCTAAGTTGCGCCAATTGCTGGGTCGCTGAGCAGAAATGGGGATAGGGCCGCGAATGGAGTTGGAGCCTGCTCGAGGAGCCTTGTTGGTTCCAGACGAATCGGGGCGAGGCAGCCACTGGCTAGTGCTGCCAGCTGCTTCCCAAACCCCTTTGCCCGCTCTGGTGCAACAAGCAATTGATAGTGGCGCCTTGCTGGGCGACGGACAAATCGAGGGCCGGGTGTTGCTTGATGCTGGTTCTTGGCGTCTCAACCTGAGCCAACTTGGCGAGCTGCAGCGCATCCTTGGCGAACGGGGGCTTGAGCTGGTGACAATCTGCAGCAGCCAGCCCCATACCCATGTAGCAGCTGCGGGACTGGGGATCGTTAGCCAGTGGCCTAACTCGACCGCTCCAGCGAGCCCAGCCAAACCAGACTCCGAGCTGCAAGTGCATCGGGGCACCCTGCGCTCCGGCGACCATTTGGAAACGGCGGGCAGCGTGCTGCTGCTGGGGGACGTAAACCCAGGCGCGCGGATTTCAGCCGCAGGCCATGTGCTGGTGTGGGGGCGATTGAGGGGTATCGCCCACGCCGGCTGCCAAGGCGACAACACCGCCTGCATCGTGGCCCTGCAGCTACGACCCCTGCAGCTGCGCATTGCCGGGGCGGTGGCCCGGGGTCCCGAGGGCGCCCCACCAGCCGGGTTTGCCGAAGAAGCTCGGATAGTGGCAGGAGCTATCCAAATAGACCCGGCCCAACCGGTCTGGCCCATTAGCGATTGATTGCACCCAGGCTGCCAAGCACTACTTCCACCAGTGGCAATGCCAGCCCAGATACCTGCAACACAAGCTTTAGGCCTTAACCTGCCGTCAATCCAGCCTGTGCCGTGGCAGCCACGTCTACCCGCTATATCTTGATTTGCTCCGGCAAAGGAGGAGTGGGTAAAACCACCCTCACCGCCAACCTCGGCATCGCCCTTGCAAAGCAAGGTGCTCGCACCGCCGTGCTCGATGCCGACTTCGGCCTACGCAACCTCGACTTATTGCTCGGTCTGGAAAACCGGATCGTTTACACAGCCCAGGAGGTGTTGGCAGAAACCTGTCGCCTCGAACAAGCATTGGTAAAGCACAAGCAGGAGCCAAATCTGGCTTTGCTTCCCGCTGGCAATCCAAGGATGCTCGAGTGGCTCCAGCCCGATGACATGAGAAAGATCTCGGCCATGTTGGGCGAGCATTTCGATTACGTCTTGATCGACGCGCCGGCTGGCATTGAGGGAGGCTTCAAGAACGCCATGGCAGCCGCACGCGAAGCAATCGTGGTAACAACTCCGGAGGTTTCGGCTGTGCGAGATGCCGACCGGGTGATTGGCCTGCTCAACAGTGAAGGCGTCAAGCCGATCCAGTTGGTGCTGAACCGGGTGCGGCCAAAAATGATGGCAAATCAGGAGATGTTGGCCGTCAGCGATGTCACTGACATCTTGGCCCTTCCCTTACTTGGCCTAATACTGGAAGACGAACAGGTGATTGTGAGCACCAACCGAGGTGAGCCACTTACCCTCACCGGGAATAGCTCACCTGCTGGTCGCGCTTACACCAATGTGGCTCGCCGCCTACAGGGTGAAGAGGTGCCAATAATCGACCCGAGCAAAGAGCGCCAGGGCTTCCGAGCCAAAATTGGTCGCCTTATGCAAACCAAAATCTTTTGAAGTCGATGACACTGCGCGATGTGATCGATAAATTGCTGGGCCGCCAACCCGCAAGTGCCAACACGGCTAAGCAACGACTGCAGTTGGTGCTAGCCCACGACCGCAGCGACCTTAATCCCGAGCTGCTGCAACAAATGCGTCGTGAAATCCTCGAGGTTGTCAGTCGTTATGTGGAAATTGACTTTGAAGAAGGGGATGTGACCCTTGAGACGGAGGACCGAGTAACGGCCCTGGTAGCCAACCTGCCGATTCGGCGAGCCAAGCTTCCTGCTCCCGCCCCTATTTCTGAACCAAATCTGGAGAGTGAGCTGAGTTCCTGAGACGGCGTGGGAACTCTGAGGGGCAGCCCCACCAATTCAATGACCTGTTCGCGCGCCTTCGAGCATCCGGAACTCTCCGCAGCTGAGCGGCGTGTGCTCCAGCAACTCGAACGGGGCTACAGCAACAAGGCAATTGCCTCGGTCTTAATTCTCAGCAGGCGCACGGTAGAAAGCCATATGTCGAGCCTCCTGGCCAAAACCGGCTGCCAAAGCCGCACCCAGCTGCTGCTCTGGGCGCTTGCTGAGCGATAAACTAAGAAAATGAGAGCTGCAAGACAGCTTTCATTGCCGGCTTAGCTCAGTGGTAGAGCAGCGCTTTTGTAAAGCGAAGGCCATCGGTTCAAATCCGTTAGCCGGCTTATTCACTCCTCAATTTCGATCAGGGATGCCTGCAAAAATCCAGACGCCAAGGGCCAATAGCAACCAGGGTAAAAAAGTTAGTTCCATCAAATTAGACATCAACTGAATAAGGGGTTCCATGGCCAAATAGAACACCGCCACCGCTACCCAAACCACAACGATTAGAGCTCCCATGTCTGCCCTCTCCTAGATGCCTGGGGGCAGTAGAGCACCAGCCCGCACTACCCGCCAGCCTCCTCCGGCACGCCAGGCAACAACCGTGCTTGCCTGACCGGCAGCGAGGGGCCACGGCAGCGGCGCCAAAAGAGGCACCCCGGGAAATTGCTGGGCAGCCTCCTGAGCTGTGCAGGCGGCCGGACAGCCTGAAATGTTGGCGCTGGTTGTAGCCAAGGGGCCACTGAGCTGGAGCAAGGACAGGGCTTCCGCACTAGCCGGCAGCCTCAAGCCCAAGCTTGACCCACCGGGATTGAGGGCCTCTGCCACTTCGCCAAGGGCAGGCAACACCAGAGTGACCGACCCTGGCCAGGCCCAGGCAGCCATCTCTAACCACTCGAATCGCGGCGCTGTGCCAAGGCAAGCAAACAGGACTTCAGAGCTAGCCGCCATTAAAATCAATGGCTTGTCTGCCGGACGTTTTTTCAAGCGCCAAAGCTGGTTGGCTTGGCCCGGAGAAGTCGCCAGGGCTGGCAAGGTATCTGTTGGGAACAGCGCAGCTGAACCCTCCTGAAGCAGTACAGCCAGCTCTGACGGCCCCAAGGCTGGAGATGGAAACGGCATCAATCCATGCTTAATCGTCATGGCAATCCCTGCGGGATCCAGGCCAGCGAGCCGACGCAAAGCGCTTTACGCCTTCGAGATCTGCATGGGCAACCACCTCGGCAAATTCGGCAGCATTGAGTAGATCGATCACCGCATGGCTCTGATCGAAGTGATGCTCCATCAGCAGCAGGCCTCCAGGCGCGAGGGCCGCCGCCCCACCCGCCACTACTTGGCGCAGGGCATCGAGTCCATCGAGCCCGCCATCGAGGGCAATTAGTGGCTCATGATTTCTGACTCCGGGCTCCAAGTCAGCCCAAACCGCAGTTGGTATGTAGGGCGGATTGCTCACTACCAGCTCAAATTGTCCCCACCAAGGTCTCAACGGCTGCCACCAACTGCCCTCCAGAAGTTGCACCTGATCGGCTACGCCGCCTGCTGCCAGATTGACGGCCGCCTGGCGAAGCGCATCAGGGCTGCAGTCGACGGCCCAGCCGCAACTCAATGGCCAGGCCAGGGCTAAGGCCAAGGCCAAACAACCAGAGCCGGTGCCGAGATCGGCCCAACAGCCCGGACAAGAGAGGGCCAGCTCCAGGGCCAGCTCCACCAGTAATTCAGTTTCTTGCCTAGGGATCAGCACTCCCGGCGCCACGCTGATCTCCAGGTCACGCCAAGGGCAACGCCCGACGACGTATTGAAGCGGCTCGGCAGTATCGAGATGGCAGCGCCACATCGCCTCCAATTGGTTCAGATCACAGGTCAATTGAACCGGCTGCTGAGGATGAAGCCACAGCTGATGTTGAGCCCGCCAGGGCAGGCCTCCCGCCAGATCCAGCAGCCAGTCGAGGTCTCCAGGGCTACCGCCCAGGGCTAGTTGCTGTCGCCGCCAGGCCAACAGCTGCTCCCCATCGAGCTGTCCATTCACCATGGATTAAGGCTAGGCCGGACGCCAGCAGAGCCCAGGTTCAGCCCGCACCAGCCCCTGAAGCTCCAACGCCAGCAGACGGGCGGCCAGAGAGGCTGCCGGTTGCTCAAGTATTAAGCAGAGCTGCTCAAGCGAAGCTCCGTGCCCCACTGCTTTTAGCAGCGCTGGATCGGCTGATCGCAGTAGCCCGTGAGCCGCCGCAGAAGCAGCGGGCGCTGGCGACGCCAGCGGGCCCTGCCCTAGCTGGCGAATTAAATCTGCAGGCTCAAGCAGTACCGCGGCGTTTTGGGCTAGCAGACGATTGCTACCGGCAGCCGATGCTTTGCCCGCATCAGCTGGCACGGCCCAAACTGGCAACTCTTGCTGCATGGCGAGAGTTGCTGAATGGAGAGCCCCACTCCGCATTGGGCACTCGACCACCACCACCGCCCGAGCCAGGCCGACCTGCAGGCGGTTGCGAGCCGCAAAATGACCAGCCTGCACCGCTGTGCCCGCTGGCAACTCGCTCACCAACACCCCCCCAGCACTCACCTCAGCCTGCAGCTGCTGATGGTGCCTGGGATAAGCCCGCTCAAGGGGAGTGCCCAGCACCCCCACAGGCCGGCCACCCCTGGACAAGCAGCCCCGGTGCGCGGCTCCGTCGATCCCTTCAGCCAGGCCACTCACCACCGGCCAACCCGCCTGGGCAAGAGCCGCACCAATCGCCTCAGCCATAGCCAAGCCATGCAGGGAGGGGCGGCGCGTGCCCACTACCGCAACAGCCTGGCGGCGCCGAAGCAGGGGCCACAACCAGCCCTTACCCCGCCAATACAGGCGCAGAGGCGGCCGTGCCAAGGCGAGCAACTCAGACGGGAAGGCTGGATCAGCCGGCACCAACACTCCCTTGCCGCCACGCAGCTCTTGGCAAAAACGAGGCAAGGGATCGGGGCCCCAGCGATCGCGATAGAGCCGCAGCTGGCGACAGCCCACCGCACCAAAACCGTCAAGGGCAGCAAAGGCCTCGAGCGGAGCTTCCCAGGCTGCCGCCCAGCCACAAAAGTTGTCCCGAATGGCAACCAACCGCTGGGCGCCAATTCCCGGACAACCAGACCACAGAAGCCACCAAAGCCGCTGCTCCTGATTCCAACCGGCACTGTCGGTGATCCGCAGAAGCCCTTGAATCGCCATAGCGCTTTCAGTACATATGTACTGATATTAATGCGGTCCCCGCACCAAAGTCTCAACCGCGGCTTCTAGATCAGCGGGAAAGCGACGTACTAGCCGACGCTGATCCAGCCCAAGGCCGCTCTCCAAAAGCACAAGCTCAACCCTTGCCTCAGCCGCCAGCTTTCCGCTTGAGGCAACAAAACGGCTTCGCCAGGGCAATTTCAGGCCGCATCGCGGCAGCAACTTGCTCCACAGCTGCACAGCATCGCCATGAAACAGGGGCTGCTTGTAGTCAATGGTCAAACTCACCACCGGCAGCTCCAACCCCCGAGCGGAAAGATCGCTGTAGGCGATGCCAGCTGCAGCCAGGGCCTCCACCCGTGCCTCCTCAAGCCAAGCCAAATAAGCGCCATGCCACATCACCCCGGCGTGATCCGTGTGCTGGGGCAGCACACGTCGCTCCAGCAACCAACCCTCAGACACTCTCATTGCCAAAGCTGGGCCAATTTGGCCGAAGCGGGATGGTTGCGGTGTAGCTGGCAGATGGTGTGCGCCTGCAGATCGGCCATAGGCTTACAGGCAGCCTGCTACTTCGAGTCGTCTCAGTGTTTCGCAACGTCTTAATCGCCGATTCCGGCAAGGGCCACGTAGAAGAGATGGTGCGCATGCTGCGCGACATTCCTGCTGTGCGTACAGCCCGCATCAACCTGCTGCACGTGGTGCCTGAGCAGGCTAGTGAAAGCTTCGCGGACCAATCCCAAAAAGCGGCGACTATCGCAGCCGAAGCGGTGCAGCGGCTTGGACTGAATCCCAGCGATGTGAACACGATTATTCGCCAGGGAGACACCAAGCAAACGGTGCTGAAGGTGGCCGACGAACTAAACAGCGACCTGATCGTGATGGGCTCCAGAGGTATGGGTCGCCTTCAGTCGATCCTCAGCAACAGCGCCAGCCAATACGTATTCCAGCTGTCGACACGGCCGATGCTGCTAGTGCGCGACGACCTCTACATCCGTCACATCAACCGAATGATGGTGACCATCGATGGCACCGGGGTCGGAGACGACGCCCTGAAGCTGGCCTGCGAGCTTGTACGAGAAATTCCTGGCGGCAGCCTCACCGGCGTGCACGTAACCCGCCAAGACATCTCCCCTTCGAGGGGTGGCAAATCCACTGCCGATGAAGTACTCGAGAAAGCCAGCCGGCGAGCCCGTAGCTATGGAGTGGAGCTCAAGGCAGTGCGGCGCAGCGGCGATGTAGGGCGGAGCGTGTGCGCCGCCGCTGAGGAGCTCAAAACAGACCTGCTGGTGATCGCCTCACAAGATCGGCGCCCGGTGGTTGCTCGAGGACTAGTCGACATTGACCGGCTACTTGGCAGCTCGGTGAGCGACTACATCCGAGTTCATGCCCCAGCCCCAGTGTTGCTAGTGCGGGAGCCTGAAGGGCGGAGCTAGCCCCCCTGGCGGCTGTTGGTTTGAATGTAAAGAATGATCAAAAAGACTGCGGGAACCAACACGAATAAAAGGCTGGCAACAAAGCCGAGATCGTTGGTTTCCATGGCTGAAGGGGAGTTGAGGGGAGGGTATCACCGCCAAACTGGCAGTTTTCAGCAGACTTCACCGCTCGTTGCGGTTGGGGTCTGTTCCTCGCCCTGGCTGAGGCCTTCCCCGCCAGGCTCGAAATCCTCCTCGCATTCCTCCACTGGAGGGGCAGGCCAAGCTGTGGGGCCGCTTGGCAGAGGCTTGGCCTGGGCTTCCGCCAACAAATTGGCCTGATCAGCCATACCCACCTGGGGCCGAGTTAAAACCAAAACAGACTCCTGGACCATGGTTTGACAGGCAAGCCTCCAGGTTTGGGGGCGCCGACGCAGTTTTTGGTCTTCCACTGCGGTGCGTCCGCTCAACACCTGGGCAGCGGTGCCCTCGGGAATCGCCACAAAGCAGGTGATGCACTGGCCGCAGCCACCGCAATTACCTAGGGCACCCTTGAGGCCGTAGAGCTGAATGCCCTCCCGCAAGGCCACTTCTCGCAGGTTTTCGCCGGGGTAGCACTCAATGTCGCGAGCCTCGCGAACAAATCGGATCACGGGCATGAAACCTTTCTGCGGAGGTATTCATTCTGGGCCAAGCCGTTGCGGTCCGTTACCTGGAGCGCACGGTGGCCGGAGCGCCCCTTACGATCGCCCAACACACCCAGAATTACCCCCATGGGATTGCCCTGGTATCGGGTGCACACGGTCGTCATTAACGACCCGGGCCGCTTGCTCGCAGTGCACCTCATGCACACCGCCCTGGTTGCCGGCTGGGCCGGCTCCATGGCGCTCTATGAGCTCGCAATTTTTGATCCGTCCGACGCGGTACTAAACCCGATGTGGCGCCAGGGCATGTTTGTCATGCCCTTTATGGCCCGACTCGGCGTAACCGGCAGCTGGGGCGGATGGAGCATCACCGGCGAGACCGGGGTTGATCCAGGGTTCTGGAGCTTTGAAGGTGTGGCTGCAGCCCACATCATTTTCAGCGGCCTGCTTTTCCTAGCCGCCATCTGGCACTGGACTTACTGGGATCTAGAGATCTGGCAGGACCCACGCACCGGGGAACCAGCTCTCGATCTGCCAAAAATTTTTGGCATCCACCTGCTGCTTGCTGGTCTTGGTTGCTTCGGATTCGGGGCCTTCCACCTCACCGGGGTCTTCGGACCTGGCATGTGGGTAAGTGATCCATATGGGATTACAGGTCACCTAGAGCCAGTCCAACCATCCTGGGGGCCGGAAGGATTTAATCCCTTTAACCCTGGCGGCATCGTGGCCCACCACATTGCGGCTGGCATCGTTGGAATTATTGCTGGCATCTTTCACATAACCACTCGTCCGCCGGAGCGCCTCTACAAAGCACTTCGCATGGGCAACATTGAAACGGTGCTGGCCTCGGCCATCGCGGCCGTGTTCTTTGCGGCTTTCATTGTTGCTGGCACGATGTGGTATGGCGCTGCAGCAACCCCTGTAGAGCTATTTGGGCCCACTCGCTATCAGTGGGATCAGAGCTACTTCAAGACTGAAATCAATCGTCGAGTTCAAACCGCCCTCGACAACGGAGCCACCAAGGAACAGGCCTATGCCTCAATTCCTGAGAAGCTTGCCTTCTATGACTACGTCGGCAATAGTCCTGCGAAGGGCGGCCTATTCAGGGTTGGTCCGATGGTGAATGGCGACGGCCTCCCCACCGGCTGGATTGGCCACATCTCCTTCACTGACAAAGATGGCCGGGACCTTGAGGTTCGGCGCTTACCGAACTTCTTCGAGAACTTCCCAATCGTTCTTCAGGATCAGGAGGGCATAGTTCGCGCCGACATCCCCTTCCGTCGGGCAGAGGCCAAGTACTCCTTTGAGCAAACCGGTGTTACGGCGACCGTCTACGGAGGCGCCCTCAACGGCCAGATCTTCACTGATCCTGCCGATGTGAAACGCCTGGCCCGCAAAGCCCAGCTAGGCGAAGCCTTCGAATTCGACCGCGAGACCTATCACTCCGACGGCACCTTCCGCAGCTCACCCCGCGGTTGGTTCACCTTCGGACACGCCACCTTCGCCCTTCTGTTTTTCTTCGGCCATATCTGGCACGGTGCTCGCACCCTGTATCGAGATGTGTTTGCCGGTATTGATCCTGATCTGGGCGAACAAGTGGAATTCGGTCTGTTCCAGAAGTTGGGAGACCGCTCGACCCGTCGTCTGCCAGAGGGCTACGTGCCCCCGGCAGGCAGTCCACTCAGCTGACCGCCAGCACCCCCGAGGACATCCATGGAAAGCTTCGCTTACATCCTGATCCTGGCCCTGGCCATCTCCACGCTCTTCTTTGCAATCGCCTTCCGCGATCCCCCCAAGATCGGCAAATAATCAGCCAGAGCCCTTTACAGCCCCTGCTTCGTCAGGGGCTTTTTTGTTGTGCAATGGGCGAATGCAGACCTTTCCAAATGTGAAAGTGCTGCTTACACTTATTTGAAACGTCCGGATGCCAGGGATGCAATGTCCCTCATGCCAACACACCGACAGCCGGGTGCTCGAATCTCGAGCGGCCGACAGTGGTCGCAGCGTGAGGCGCCGGCGTGAATGTCTTAATTGCGAATTCCGCTTCACTACCTATGAACGGGTAGAGACCGTACCCATCACTGTTGTGAAGCGCAACTCATCGCGTGAAACATTTAATCGCGTCAAGTTGTTGCACGGTCTGCTGCGTGCCTGCGAAAAAACAGGTCTGGAGCCGGCCAGGCTCGAAGGTGTCGTGGATGAAATCGAACTCCAGCTGCAGCAGCGCAGCGGAAAGGAGGTGAGCAGTGCCGAAATCGGTGAACTGGTGCTGCAGCAACTAAGCGAAATAAGTGAAGTCGCCTATGTGCGCTTTGCATCTGTCTATCGACAGTTCCAGGGGGTAAGCGATTTTGTAGCCACTTTGGAAGGACTGCACAAACGCAGTGGTGGCCGCTTGCACAAAGCCAACTTGGCCACAGTCGGCTGAATCAGATCAGCTGAGCCGAGCTTGAGAAAAGGAAACTTCCAGCTACCTCCTTTTGGTTTTCAGCCTGATTGGTCTGAGGCCTAATTGGTAGAGTGATAGATCGGGTTTGCTCTGCTGGCGGGCAGAACACCCATTCCTTTCCTACTGCTTCAGGCAGACCGCCGCTTATCCATGACCGTGACCCCTTCCGATACAAGCACTGAAGCTCTTAACCAAGACGCGACCAGCGCCGAGGCCGAGATCGATTTCGCCGCCGCCATGGGCGATGAACTCGATCTGGCCATTCCGGAAGAGGTTCCCACCGCCGACGATCCCAGCAGTCGCGCTGCATCACGCAAGGATGCCGATGGAGTTGGTTTCACCCTGGATGAGTTTGCCTCGCTGCTGAGCAAATACGACTACAACTTCAAGCCCGGTGACGTTGTTAACGGCACCGTGTTCGCCCTCGAATCGAAGGGCGCCATGATCGATATCGGAGCTAAAACTGCCGCTTTCATGCCTCTTCAAGAGGTATCTATCAACCGGGTGGAAGGCCTCAGCGATGTACTCCTGCCTGGCGAGGTGCGCGAGTTCTTTATCATGGGCGAGGAGAACGAAGACGGCCAGCTCTCGCTTTCCATACGCCGCATCGAGTACCAGCGTGCATGGGAACGGGTGCGCCAGCTGCAGAAAGAAGACGCGACCATCTACAGCGAAGTGTTTGCCACCAACCGAGGTGGCGCCCTCGTGCGGGTAGAAGGCCTGCGCGGCTTCATCCCTGGCAGCCATATCAGCACCCGCAAGGCCAAAGAAGAGCTGGTGGCGGAATTCCTACCCCTCAAGTTCCTAGAGGTAGACGAGGAGCGCAACCGTCTGGTGCTCAGCCATCGCCGCGCCCTGGTGGAACGAAAGATGAATCGCCTCGAAGTGGGCGAAGTGGTGCTTGGCACCGTGCGCGGCATCAAGCCCTACGGCGCCTTTATTGATATCGGTGGAGTCAGCGGCCTGCTGCACATCTCGGAAATCAGCCACGAGCACATCGAGACACCGCATACGGTGCTCAACGTCAACGACCAGATGAAGGTGATGATCATCGACCTAGATGCCGAGCGGGGCCGGATCTCACTCTCAACTAAGGCCCTGGAGCCCGAGCCCGGCGACATGCTCACCGACCCCCAGAAAGTGTTCGACAAAGCCGAGGAAATGGCCGCCCGCTACAAGCAGATGCTGCTTGAGCAAGCCGAAGACAACGAGCCGATAGAAGAAGATACCCTCGACTGAGCCAGGCCCAAATAAGCCCCCGCCATGGCCAAGCTGTTTCTGCGGGGTCAACCCCTGGCCGATGCCACGGGAACACCATTCCCTATCGAAGCGGTGTTGTTCGACAAGGACGGCACCCTTTGCATCAGCGAACCCATGCTCCACGCCCTGGCTGAAGCCAGGGTCTTTCATGCCCGCCAGCTATTGCTGCTGCGTCACCCGGAGCTGCCCGCCAGCCAAGGTGACGAGCTGGGGCAGCTACTTAAGCGGGCCTACGGCCTCAGCAACAGCGCCATCCATCCTGCCGGCTCTACTGCCGTCGGCTCCCGAAGCCAAAACCTGATCTCCACCGCCACAGCTTTGGCCCAGGTTGGCCTCGGCTGGCCGGAAGCCCTTGAACTAAGCGAAAGCGTTTTCGCAGCAACCGATGGCCTGCATGGCCAAGGGAGTAAGCACCGGCCTATCGCCACCGACGGGCTCCACGATTTGATGAACGCACTGCAGGAATCACGCGTGGTGTGTGCTGTGATCAGCAACGATGACGAAGCTGGCATCGAATCGTTTCTGGCCAGTCAAAACCTCAGATCCAAGTTTCAAGCTTTATGGAGTGCCGACCAAAACCCACGCAAGCCAGACCCAGCTGCGGTGCACGCACTCTGCGCACAGCTCGGAATACAAGCCAAGCGTTGCGCCCTAATCGGGGATGCAAATAGCGACCTGCGCATGGCCCAGCAGGCGGGGGTGCCCGTTGTGCTCGGCTACGGGGCGGGTTGGAGCATTGCCCCGCCGCTAGATACAAGCTTCGCTTGCCTGCAACATTGGCGCGAGCTCCAGGTAGAAGCAGGCCAGCCCATAAGCTGAGCTCAATTGATTTATGGCTGCATGAGCCGCTATGTATTCACCTCCGAGTCTGTAACCGAAGGGCATCCCGACAAAATTTGTGACCAGGTGAGTGATGCGGTACTCGATGCCCTACTGGCACAGGACCCGGCTTCTCGAGTTGCTTGCGAGACCGTGGTCAACACCGGCCTTTGCCTGATAACTGGCGAAGTGACAACCACCGCCCGGGTCGACTTCAACACCCTGGTGCGGGGCGTGATCAATCAAATCGGTTATGCCGGCGCCCGGGCCGGCGGATTCGATGCTCACAGTTGCGCCGTGCTGGTGGCTCTAGACCAGCAGTCCCCCGATATTGCCCAGGGGGTAAATGAGGCCGACGACCACGACGGCGACCCTCTCGATCTGGTGGGAGCAGGCGATCAGGGGATCATGTTTGGCTACGCCTGCAACGAGACCCCCGAGCTAATGCCTCTGCCGATCAGCCTGGCTCATCGCCTGGCGCGGCGACTGGCTGAGGTGCGTCACAACGGCAGCCTCAGCTACTTGCTGCCCGACGGCAAAACCCAGGTGAGCGTCGTCTACGAAAACGAAGTGCCCGTGTCGATCGACACGATTTTGATCTCTACCCAGCACACAGCTGAGATTGATGGCGTCTCCGACGAAAAAGCGATTCGGGAACGCATTGCCGCCGACCTATGGAGCCACGTGGTGGAGCCCTCCACCGCCGATCTGGCGCTAAAACCATCCCAGGCAGAGACACGCTTCCTGGTGAACCCCACCGGCAAATTTGTGGTGGGCGGCCCCCAGGGTGACGCTGGTCTAACGGGCCGCAAAATCATCGTCGATACCTACGGCGGCTATGCCCGCCATGGTGGTGGTGCCTTCTCAGGCAAGGATCCCACCAAGGTGGACCGCTCCGCCGCCTACGCCGCCCGCTACGTGGCTAAAGCCTTGGTGGCTGCAGGCCTGGCTCGCAAGTGCGAAGTGCAGCTCAGCTACGCCATCGGCGTGGCCAAACCAGTGAGCATCCTGGTGGAAAGCTTCGGCACGGGCGCCATCAGCAATGACGACCTCACCACCTTGGTGCAGGAGCAGTTCGACCTGCGCCCCGGAGCCATCATCGCCACCTTTGGTTTGCGGGAGCTGCCCCAACAACGCGGCGGTCGTTTCTATCAAGACGTGGCTGCTTACGGCCATTTTGGCCGCAGCGACTTAGATCTTCCTTGGGAAAACGTGAACGCCATCGCTGCCAGCCTTAAGCAGGTCACCGCGGCGCAGGTCAAAACCTGAGCTGCCGGCCCTGCAGGTGAACACAGCACTTGCCCTTGGAGTGGATCTGGGCAGTAGTGGCCTGCGGATTGCCCTAATAGGGCCAGACGGCGATCAGCTGATTGAAGAGTCCAGCCCCTATCCAATGAGCTTGGAAGAGCCTTTGGGTTGGGTGGAGGGCTTAACAAGTCTCTGCGGGCTGCTGCCGGCAGCTACCCGCAAGCAGATTGGGGCACTGGCGGTGGATGGAACCTCTGGCACCCTGCTGCTATGCCATCCCGATGGCCAGCCCGGCCCTGGCTGCCTAGGGCAAGCCTTGCCGTATCACTTCGCATGCCGTGAGCAAGCAGCTTCAGCTGCAGCCATTGCCGGTTCAGGCACTGCCGCCAGTGCCAACGGCAGCCTGGCCCGGGCCCTGCACTTGCTGGCTCAGGCCCAAAAAATCGGAGAGGGTGGCCCCTGGTTGCTGCGTCACCAGGCCGACTGGCTAACCGGCTGGTTGCTTGGTGACTGGCGCTGGGGAGAAGAGGGCAACAACCTGCGCCTGGGCTGGAACCTGCAACAGCAGGGCTGGAGTGGCTCGATCGCCCGGCAGCCGTGGGCCACTGCCTTGCCGGCGATTCGTCCCAGCGGCGCGGTACTGGGACGAATCGCTGCTACCTCCTCCCTAAATCTGGGACTGGCCCCTAGCTGCCTGGTGGTGGCAGGCAGCACCGACGCCAACGCCGGGGTGCTAGCCGCCCAGCCAGGTAGGGGGGATGGCGTCACCGTGCTGGGCACCACCCTGGTGCTCAAACAGTTCAGCCCTCGACCGATCGAAGGGCCAGGAATCAGCTGCCACCGAGTGGCAGGCAGCTGGCTTGTGGGTGGCGCATCCAATGCCGGAGCCGGAATCTTGAGGCGCTTCTTCAGTGACGGCCAGATCGAAGAATTGAGCCGCCAGATCGATCCTCGCCAGCCCACGGGCCTGCAGCTACGGCCGCTGCCAGCCCGTGGGGAGCGCTTCCCAATTGACGATCCTGAACTTGAGCCGCTGCTAGGCCCGCGCCCGATCAGCGACGCCCTGTACCTCCAGGCTCTGCTGGAGGGCCTCACAACCCTCGAAAAACAGGGCTGGTTGCGATTGCAAGAAGCCGGAGCCCCAGCCCTGGAGCGGGTGATCACCCTGGGGGGCGGGGCCCGCAACCCCCAATGGCGGCGGCTGCGCCAGCAAAGCCTGGGCATACCGGTGCTGAATCGGCCGGGGTGCACAGCGGCCCTTGGTATGGCCAGACTGGCCGCAACAGCCCTATAAAAACCATGAACGACCGCCTGCGCTCTGTGATCTCCATGGCGGTGTTTGTAGTGCTTGCTGGCTATGTGGGCTTCAGTGCTGTGCGTCTTGGACTATTGCTGTGGCAGCGCTTCGGCGCCGGCTAACTCACCTAGCAGTTCGGTCCAAGCCAGAATCACGCCAATACCCAACGCCGCTCAACACCATGGCCACCGACCCCCTCACCCCCGCCGTGAGCGATCGGATTTGCCGACATATGAATGACGACCATGCCGAGGCGGTTCTGGCCTATGCCCGTCACTACGGCGGCCTTAGCGCCGCCGCAAAGGCAAGCCTGGTAGCAATCCGAGCCGAAGCCATGGAGCTTGACGTGGATGGCGCAAAGGTCACAGTTCCCTTCGACCACTGCCTTAGTGATAGCGAGGATGCCCATCGCACCTTGGTGGCAATGTTGCGGGCTCTACCCCGCTGAGGCCGGATGCGTGGGAACTCTGCGGAAATCCTGCAGACCTCTCCATGAAGGCCTGGCCCCCTGGCCCGACTCACCTAACGGCAGGCCTGTTAAAGCTGCTGCCGCTGGAATGGATCGCTAAACCACCAAGCCTGCACGCCGAGCTAGCGGCAGAATTACCCCCGGGTGGATTCCAGGGCAGTGATCCCATCCATTGGTGGGCCGCTGGCATGTACTCGGGTCGATTGCGCCGGCAGCTGCTCTATCTGCGCACCCATCCAAACCCTTCAACGGTGGCAGTAATAGTGCAGCAACTAGCCACAGGGCTAAGGTCCGAATCTTGGTCTAGACCACCCTTACTAGTTCCGATCCCTAGCTGGAAGAGGCGAGCAAACCCTCTGCCCGGCCTGCTAGGCAATGCCCTTAGCAGGCAACTTGGCTGGCGCCAAATCCTCCTTCTACAACGCAGCCGGGCAGTGCTGGGCCAGCACCATCTAGGCCGCGAACTGCGCTGGGCTAACCAGGCCGGAGCCTTTCGCTGCTCTGCTGCTGCGCAACAACAACACACCGGAGATAGACCTGAGGTGGTGCTGTTGGACGACATCCTCACGACGGGTGCCACAGCCTGCACCGCCGCTGAAACCCTACGCGACAAGGGCTGGCAGGTTGCTGGGATGGCCTGCCTTGCCAGAACCCCGTGGCAGGTCCGTGATCTAAGATCGATTTGTCGTTTAGGCGACGTGCCGGGATAGCTCAGTTGGTAGAGCAGGCGATTGAAAATCGCCGTGTCCCCAGTTCAAATCTGGGTCCTGGCATTCTCTCCCACAATCCTCTTTATTTAGAGGCTAATTGTGGTGATCGAATCAAATGCGATCTCTGTCTTAATTGAGATACTGTTTGGACTAACCCTGCCAGCTTTCGGCCCCCAGAGCCCTACCCAAAGCCATGCGTGAGCATCCACTGAACTCCAACAGGGTGTTCAATAACGCCGACAGCTTTGCTCAGGCCTTCGATGAGGCCTGGCAAAAGCATGAGCAAGAGAACCCCCAGCACGGTCTAGATCCAGCAGCCAAGGCCGACCTGATGATTGAGTGGCTTGGCGACCATCCCTTTCTGCAAAACCAACCAGAGCTGGCTCACCAAGTAAAAGCCTTTCGCCTCCGCCTCTTGGGGTTGGCTAGGCCCAGCCAGTAACGTCAACATCACAGCCGTGAACTGGCGTGATGGCGAGCTCCCTGGAGCGATTGGTGCGGATGTTGAGCGGTGGTTTCAGCAACCAGGTGCAGGCATTTGAGAATCCGCCTCTCTATGCCCACATCCTGGTCAAATTCCGCCCCCTTCCCCACCTTGCACCAGGCTCCCTGCTGCTGGAGCAGAGCTATGCAATTAACCCAGCAGCTCCTTACCGGATTCGAGTGCTAAGGGCGGAAGTACTGAACAATCAGCTGACGATCATTAATCAAGCGCTGGGCGACGATCAGCGCTTCTGGGGAGCAACAGAGAATAAAGAACTACGTGATCGCATTCAAACCAGTGACCTAATGCCGCTCGATCACTGTGCCTACGTAGTGCACCAAGAGAGCGAAGGATTCATAGGAGAAGTGGAGCCAGGATGTCGCTGCCTAGTAGAACGCAAAGGAGTCATGTCTTATGTAGTAGCACGGCTTGAACTCAAACAAAGCAGTATGCGAACCATAGACAGAGGAAACGATCCAATCACCCACGAACATCTTTGGGGATCGCTGGCAGGTCCCTTTGAATTTGCCAGAACCCATGACTACAGCGACGAAATACCGGCCAATTGGATAAACAAGTGGCGGATTTAAATTTCAAGCGCAGAGCTCGTCGAGAAAAGGTTGCTCCTCTTCTTCAATAAATGAAGGCTCGGGAAGGCTTTCATCAAGAAAACTATCCTGTAGAGACTCCCGGGAATAAGGCAGCTCGTTTGTGATAACTGAATGAAGCTGATGATGTATCTCGGGCCTATCAATTCCCTTTAATAAGCCCTCAATACGAGAAAGTCGGTCTTCGGTGTCACCGAGACGTAGCTCCATATCATCAGAAAGGGAGCCCTGACTATCAGAATGCCCCTCAAGCCTCAATTCCTGGGCAACAAGCCGCTCCTCCAGCTCGAGCAACCGGAAGGTGATCGCTTCAGCAACCTCCGAAAGAGTCTGCAGCTGATCAGCAAGCCGCTGAGTGCAGTTTGCATCCCTTAGCTCAACAGCCATAACAATTGCCGATGGAATAGGCGGATGGTATCGGCGCAGCTCGTAAGCGCCAGGGGTTGCGATATTTCCGAAAACCTTGTGAGGGATCAAAGGCTCATAACAATCTCCTTATGCTGTAGATCCTTCTCTCTAAGACCTAGCAGGCAAAACAACCGCTGGGGTAACAATCCCCATGTCAACGCCAGAAATGGACCAGCACCTCACCCCAGTACAGGCAGGGATCTAAGCGCTGAGGTTGATTCCACACTCAGACCAGACCCTGCCCCATATGTGACTGAAGGCAGTGACCGTTTGTTAAGGGAGCAGTAGGTAGGCAGACAACATGAAGAGAATGGTTCAACCGAGCTGACAACAGCCAGGCTGCTGCACCTGCCCCACAAGGGGCACTGCTCAAACCTGTGACCTGGACAGCCTGGCCCCCCACTATCCACCCTGCCGACTCTTCGTCGCGACTAGGAGCCACCAAATGTTTGACGCCTTCACCAAAGTTGTCGCCCAGGCTGATGCCCGTGGCGAATTCATCAACGCAGGCCAGATCGACGCGCTTGCATCGATGGTTGCTGAAAGCAACAAGAGGATGGATGCTGTCAATCGCATCACCTCCAACGCCTCCAAGATCGTCACGAACGCAGCCCGTGACCTCTTCGAAGCCCAGCCTGGCCTTACCGCCCCCGGCGGCAACGCATACACAAGCCGCCGCATGGCAGCGTGCCTTCGCGACATGGAGATCATCCTCCGCTACATCACCTACGCAGTCTTCAACGGAGACGCTTCAGTTCTTGAAGACCGCTGCCTAAATGGCCTACGGGAGACCTACCTGGCACTCGGCGTTCCAGGCTCTTCAGTTGCGGAAGGCGTTCGCAAAATGAAAGACGCTGCCATCGCAATAATTAATGATCGTAGTGGCATTACATCCGGCGACTGTGCCTCACTTACAAGCGAAATCGGCACCTACTTCGACCGCTCTGCCGCCGCTGTCGGCTAATAAGAGTCACTAGATCTAAACACCCTATCCCTAAAACCAATGAAAACACCACTTACCGAAGCCGTCGCCGCCGCTGATTCCCAGGGGCGATTTCTCTCAAACACTGAGCTAAACAGTGCATTTGGTAGATTTCAGCGAGCAAAGAATGCACTAACAGCGGCAAAGAGCCTAACCGCCAATGCCGACAGCCTAGTTAACGGGGCTGCTCAAGCCGTATACAACAAGTTCCCCTACACCACGCAAATGCAAGGGGCAAACTATGCATCAGACGCTCGCGGTAAAGCAAAGTGCAGCCGCGACATTGGCTACTATCTCCGAATGGTCACATACTGTCTAGTAGCAGGTGGCACGGGCCCTATGGATGATTACCTGCTTGCCGGACTAGACGAAATCAACCGTGCCTTCGAACTCTCACCCTCCTGGTATGTAGAGGCATTGAACTACATCAAATCAAACCACGGCCTTTCAGGCGATGCTGCCACCGAGGCCAACAACTACCTGGACTACGCAATCAACGCTCTTATTTGAACTAAGACGAAGCAACAAGTTATCACCAAGCCTCCCCAAGGGGAGGCTTTTAGTTGGGGAAGGGAAGCAATAGAAAAACCGATTTACCTCAAGAGAAAACCTGCCATGTCTCATGAAGGAGAATCAAGCGTAAAGTCATTGATCGAACAAGCTGGGAAAAATCAAGAGCTTCAATATGGAACAAACAAAGATCGATTACGTATTGATCTTAGAATTGATGACATTGAATTATGGCAAGCACATCATGCTTCCCATCCAGGAAATCCAAATCTTCTATTAGCGTGCGAAAAAAGTACTGGCGAAATTGCAAACACGAACCTGACGTGGGTAGTGGGTGCAGCAATCCGATCGGAATTGGTTGCAAATGCTGCGCAGGCAATGGAAATACTTAAGAAGCTCGGTGTATCTGAACAGCTCATTAAACTTGCCTCGAAACATTGTCCAGGGCTTGGAATTACAACAATTTGGGCATTTCATCTAGAACGTCATGGCTGGCTAACTGCCACGCCAGTAAAATCGTGGGAATAGAAATCAATTCAGAGAAAATATCACAAATCAAGAAGTTAAGCAAGAAGGCTAAGATGCTAAGTCTTAGCAAACAAGCTAAAATCCCATCACAGGCTAGACATCTTGTAGTGAGAAAGGATGCAGATAAACGCCACCTAGATAAAGATGAGCTGGAAACAATTTGCACCTGCTGTTCATCATCAATAAAAACAGCAGAAGAACTAATAGCAGCATCAGAGAAGATAGTCAAAGAAACCGAAAGCCGGCCTATACAGCAGTATTCGGAACTTATTAAACAAGGAGGCAAACTGTATCCAGAACAAAGAGCAGATGCCTGCTGGCGAGATTGCCAGCAGTTTCCAAGAGTGATAATCTATGGAGTAGCATGTAATAGCGAAGAAATAACCGACAAATTTGGGATGAAGGCATTAGTTTGCCTCTACGAAATACTAGAGGTACCAACCAGAGCAATGCTATATGTAATAAGAGAAATGTGGAAGTCAGCAGAACTAGTACTAGGAGATGAAGAGCATGAACCTGGGACGAAGCATCCTCGTGGCGGATTTAAAGTTTTGATCCACTCTCTAGAATATTAAGAGGTAGTTTAAATGGAAGAAAAGCAAATTACACACCTGTTGCCAAAGAATCCAGCAGAATGGTTAGCACCAGAGGAGCGTGAACCAAATAGTTCGCAAATGAAACCAGTGGATGCAAGAGGGGCTAACTGGAGAAACAAAGTGCTTCCAAATCTTGATCTGCGAGAGGCAAACCTATGTAGAGTAGATTTAAGGGGGACGAACTTAACCGCCTGCCAGCTAAAAGGTTGCAAACTAACATTAGCTCGCTACGACAATAAGACAAAAGTCCCAGATGGTTTTGATCTTGAAAGGAGTGGGGCCGTGGGGCCAGGTGCAATTTTAAATGGAGCCTTTTTAAATGGCGCAGATCTTAGAGGGATGGACCTACACGACGCAAAGTTCATTGGCAGCTACCTAAGCGGCTGCGATCTAAGCGGTGCAGTACTGAACGGAGCAAGCTTTGCTGGTGCGGATCTAAGATATGCAAAATTAAGAAGTAGTAGCTGCGTAGGGACACGCTTTGGGAGTAGTCAAATGAATCATGTAGATCTAAGAGCAGCAAATATAAAAAATGCAGCTCTAGATACTGCCGAAAGTATTCAAGGTGCAGATTTTAGCCTGGTCAAAGGAATTGACATTAGGCAACTAGAGAACCTGCTAATGCGCTCACAAGCAGAACTAGATTGCTGGAACCCACTTACCCGTCAAACAACCCGAAAATCATTGGAGTCACTAGGTCAAAGTCAAACGAGCAATATCTGATCAAATTGGCTGGGAGGGAGGGCCTAACGGGTAAAAGGGGGCATGCCAAGAAATCATTCAGAGTCAAGAAGCACAACGCAACAAATGATTGAGGTTTATAAAGATGGCGGA